>NZ_JBMDIS010000193.1:0-1209 GCF_057808775.1 Pseudomonas sp. FG86
CCTGGAGAGAGCTGAAACCTATGGACCTCAAAGTGATGTTCATCGCTGAGTATCTGTCTGAAAAGCACAGCTTTAGCCGGCTGTGCCAGGACTATCAGATCAGCCGAAAGACTGGCTACAAATGGGTCGAGCGCTATGAGCTGGAGGGTCCCAGTGGGCTCGACGAACGTAGCCGCCGACGGCACAACCAAACCTATGTGGTGCCATTGGTTGTGAGGCAGGCAATCATTGAGTTTCGCTCTACTGGCGAAACGGTTCCGGGCCCTAAAAAGATCCAGAACGACCTGATGAAACGTTTTCCGGGGCAGGATCCGCCGTCGAAAACGACCATCTACAACATCCTCAAGGCTGCGGACTTGATTACGTCTCGACCGTTGCGTCAGCGTGTCGCTGTCTATCCCAAGCCTTTGCGTAAGGCAGAAACGCCTAATCAGCTCTTCAGCGCAGATTACAAGGGCCAATTTCTCACTGGGGCGGGCGTTTGGTGCTATCCACTGACGATCATGGATCATGCCAGTCGGTTCTTGCTTGCCTGCGAGAGCATGGCCAATACCAATCTCAAGGAGACCCAGCAAACCTTCGAGCGCGTTTTTCGTGAATACGGGATGCCTGAGCGCATCCGCACCGATAACGGCGTGCCGTTTGCCAGCACCGGTCGTGCAGGACTATCGCAGTTGTCGATCTGGTGGTTGCGCCTTGGGATTATTCCTGAGCGAATTGAGCCCGGTCGGCCAGATCAAAATGGGCGTCATGAGCGCATGCACCGGACATTGAAAAGTACTTTCCCCAAACCGCCAGCCATTGCCTGGGAGGCTCAGCAAAAACACTTTGATCGTTTTATGCAGCACTACAATCACGAGCGAGGGCACGAGGCGCTCGGCCAGAAAACCCCGGCTTCCTGCTATACCCCTTCAACCCGAGCTTACCCGGAAAAGCTACCGGAAATGGGGTATGCGAGCCATGTTGAGTGTTACCTGGCTGATAGTTGCGGAATCATTAATCGGGCGGGGCTGCGGATATACGTGGGGAATCTGCTCAGGCATCAAAACATTGGAATGGAGATGATCAAAGACGGAGTATGGAATGTGATCTTCGGTCCGGTGATCCTAGGTCACGTCAATGCCAGGGACGCAAAGAACGGCTACGTTTCAATCAAAGTGTCACCTATGTGAATGCACTTTTTTGTAACCCATGTGGTTGTCCCGTACA
>NZ_JBMDIS010000194.1:0-1169 GCF_057808775.1 Pseudomonas sp. FG86
CGCATGATCAGGGTCAATTTATCCTGCGCTTGACGCCATGGGTAATAGGGAATGCTCACCAGCGCGGAGTTGGGAATAGGATGCACCGTATGGCCGGGGTATTCGGCAAAATAAGGCGCCTCAAGCCTGACAATCGAGCCGAATACCTTCGCAACGGTGATTCTCGAATACAGATCGACGGCAGGATTCTGCTTCCTCAGCACATACTTGATTTCCACCCGGCCGCCTGCAGCGGCACGCACCACACCATATGGGACATTGTGCGTGACCGTCCTGCCAGCCGTGATGACCCGTTCAAAATCACGATGCACAATCACACCACCGTTGGGCGGGTAGGACCGGAAGTCTATGTCGTACAGACTTCCCGCCGGGGCGATGGCTGCAGAGTTGTGCATCTCGATGAGCAGGTCCTCGCCATTGAGTCGCTCTATATCGATAGTGTCAACGGGGCCATCGGTGATAATGGCCGGGCCCTCTAGCCGCGTACTATCCAGGTTCACCTGCACCTTGGTATCTGCGGACCTGTCCGTCGACGTGTTGCCTACCTGGTCCACCAGTAAAAACCCTACCAACAGGTCGGTGCCGTCGCCCCCTTCCATCAGTTGGTCACGACTGATGTTGAACACGGTTTCGCGGCCAACCCCCGCCACTTGTTGGATGATAAGCACGCTTGCCCAAGAGAAATGGATCATGTCCCGGGCATGCATGTTCGGATAGGGGGCAACTGTCACCGTTACCCCGCGTATGGCATCCGGAGGGTCAACAATCGTGGTCGACAGGGTGAACTTGAGCTCTGAATGCCCTACGCCAGGGAACGGTGGATTATTGTTTCTTCCACCCGGCAGGTCAGTCTTCACCAACACGCTCAAGGTGTAGGAAGCGGCCTCGCCTCCCTCTTTGAAATGCACCACGTACCCCAGTCGCACCTCACCATCAGGAAGATTCTTGTGTTCAATGCTGAAGAAATAATGGTTGGCCGCCTCATCGCCCTCCTTGAGCATCAGGGTTGCCAATTGCAGCATATCGGGCATGCGCACGATATTGATCACATCGCCCGGGCTTGCCAGCCAGTTCCTGTCCACCACCACCGTCAAGCCATACGTCAGCAACCAGAGGCCAACGCCCCCGTCATAGCCAATGACGTTTTGCTTCATACCCGGAATATTGAG
>NZ_JBMDIS010000195.1:0-1113 GCF_057808775.1 Pseudomonas sp. FG86
GGCGGCCGCGAAAACTGAGTGCAACACCTGACCTTTCCGGTACGGTGCTGCCCCTATGTCCTATTCCGAACTCAGCGTCGAAGAGCGCGCCATCATTCAACTCAGTCAAGCTCAAGGCTTCAGCCTGCGCGGCATTGCTCGCCTGATTGACAGGTCGCCCTCGACCATCAGCCGAGAGCTGAAGCGCAATCGAGGCAGTAGTGGTGCTTACTCGGCCCGCTGCGCCCAGCAACAGATGAACATTCGGCGCCAGGTTTGTCGCCCCAAGCGCAAGCTTGTGCCGGGCAGCGAGCGCTTCGAACTGGTGGCCCACATGCTGCGTAAGCGTTTGTCTCCCGAGCAGATTGCCGGCAAGCTGCGCAGCATGACCATACCCAACCTCAGAGATGCCTACGTCTGTCGTGAGACGATCTATAACGCGATCTATGCCTTGCCGGTCGGCGAGTTGCGCAAGGAGCTGATCGTCTGCCTGCGCCAAGGCAAGACGACGCGCCGGCCGCGCTCTGGTGGCGTGGATCGGCGCGGCCAGATCCCTGAGATGGTCAGCATTCATGTTCGCCCGCCAGAGATCGAAGACCGGCTGATGCCGGGGCATTGGGAGGGCGACCTGATCAAGGGTAAGGCCAACGCCTCGTCGGTAGGCACGTTGGTGGAGCGCACCAGTGGCTACCTGATGCTGATGAAGATGAACGACGCAACGGCGACCTCGGCGATGGAGGGCTTCAGTGCAGCGCTCAACAGCATGCCGCTGGCGATGCGCAAGAGCATGACCTACGACCAGGGCCGGGAGATGGCGCGGCATGCTGAAATCACCCAGCAGACAGGGGTCGCTATTTACTTCTGCGACCCGCACAGCCCCTGGCAGCGCGGTAGCAACGAAAACATCAACGGCCTGATCCGCCAGTACCTGCCCAAGGGGACTGACTTGTCGGTACACAGTCAAGAGCAATTGAATGCCATCGCCTTGGAGCTGAATATGCGCCCCCGTAAACGCTTCGATTTCAAGTGCCCGATCGAAGTCATGGGCGAGGTGATGCAGGAAGCCATGGCTATGCGGCATCATGCTCCAGCTTCAAATCAATAACCGTGTTGCACTCAGCTTCTGCAACCGCC
>NZ_JBMDIS010000196.1:0-765 GCF_057808775.1 Pseudomonas sp. FG86
ATATCAGAAGGTTAGCTGTTAAGTAAGTGCCATTCAGTTCTGTCCCCTTTCTGCTGCTTTCTGCTGTTTTTGACAAGCTCTGAGTGATGGCATAGTCGCCTATGAAGTCAGTGGTGGCTTTTAGGCGGCTTAAAAGTTTTCTCTTATTTATGCCGAAATTACGCAGTCATGGTCGTCCAAATGGACTAAAAAAGTTAGATTGCGATCCGTCAGCCAAAACGAATAGCCAGTCGTTTCACCTATGACGGATGCAAGATCCTGCGAGTTATTGATTTCCCATGCTCTGTAACGAGTGTCAAAAACCAGTAGTGTCAGATCTGTTTTTTTTATACGATCTGTTATTTCTTGCCAGAAATTGGGATTGTGTTCGGTATTTGTTTCGTTGAATTCCATAGGGTCGAGTATAGTGCTTTCCGCCCTAAAAAATTTTCTAGTTAACGCTTTTGTTAATTGATGGATGTCTTCCGTAGTTAGCTTTTTGTGTTCGATTTTTAGCTCGTGGAGTACTTCGTCTATTTCTTCTTCTAAATAATTCATATGGGTGCTCCTATTTTTGAGCGGCTAAGTGGAAGTAGTTCGAGCAGTATGTGATCTCTTGCAGTTCCTCCACCGGCTCTTTTCCCTGGGGTTTGGTAGCCAAGGGAGTTGGAACAGATTTATTTGATCGAAAACACTGAGTCGGATTTTTAGCCTATAAATAGTTCTGTCCCGAATGGCACTTACTTAACAGCTAACCTTCTGATATGACTACAAAAAATGAAAAAA
>NZ_JBMDIS010000197.1:0-683 GCF_057808775.1 Pseudomonas sp. FG86
AAATGGACATCCGAAGAAGGTTAAGTAAGTGCCATTCAGTTCTGTCCCCTTTCTGCGGTCCCTTTCTGCTCTTTTTGCTATTTCTGAATAATTTCCTAGGCTTTGGTGTTATGTGGGCTTCCAGAATTTCAAGCTTTGCATGTAGCGCTCTAAGTCATCCATGTCGTCGTCGCCCAAAGTTGTGTCGAATCCTGCAGTGATCAGTCCTCTCACTTTGGCGAGCCTCGATGTAATTCGAGCGTTGTCAATAAAATCCGTAGTGGCTCGCTGATAGTCTTCGCAGGGTTTATCAATATAGTAGGTGCCCATTTTGCGCAGTGAAACTAACATGAATTCGATTTCTGCCAGTGCTTCCAGAGCGTCTTCTCCAGAGATGGTTATTTTTTTGTTTGCATCCAACATTTCACTTTCTCCTGACGAAAGTAGGATTTATTAATTTTAGATTTCCCCAAATTGTCAGCTCTAACGAGCCGTACCTTGGGGTTTTCTTCTCTTTCAGCATGTGTTTCGGAACGTCAGTTTCTACGTAGTCTCGACCCCGGCTTATATCGACCTGATAGCGCTTTTGTACATCAGCAGCGCTTAGAATCTTACTTCTTGCTGGGGGGGATTGGGGGGGGGTGGGACGGATTTATTTGATCGAAAACAGCGAGTCGGATCTTTAGTCTATAAATAGTTCTGTC
>NZ_JBMDIS010000198.1:0-677 GCF_057808775.1 Pseudomonas sp. FG86
TTCGGCTGGCCTGGGGCAACGTGATCATAGAGTACCGAGTGCAACCCGCTGACGTTGGGTCTGATATCAAGCTCACCGTGGAGTACCCGACGATTACCGATGTCGGCGACAGCGAGCAATTGCCAGTCGCTTTCCAAGTGGTAGGCCCCACCGGCAATGGTCCCGACCCAAGGGCTCTGTGGTCGGTCATAACCTGGATATCGGTGTACCTGCGCAATGATCGTTTGGACCCGCCCTGGTTGGATTTTCCCGATACGGCCCCCACCATCGACTTGGCTGAGCTGGGCAATCAACACGTAAGAATCGGGCTCTATGTCTCAGCCGCCAATGCCCGGATCTACGAGCGCGTCTTTCTGATTTGGGCCGGGACCAATGAAAATGGCTCTGTACCCCATATTGACGATCAGGTGTTACCTGGGGGCAGGACTTACTATTTCGACGTACCGAATGCCTTGGTCAAGGCCATTGCCAGTGGCAGCGCAACCGTTCACTACTTGCTGGAGGGTAACGGGCAGCCGACCAAGCGCTCGCACAATCTGTTCCTGTCGGTTATCGGTGAAGCGCTGAAATGGCCCGCCCCCTGGGTGGTAGAGGCGGTAGGCGACATTATCCCCCCAGGCCTTGCCAACGCCACCGTCAGCTTTCGTGAACAGGACACCTGGCGACCCGACGACCTC
>NZ_JBMDIS010000199.1:0-625 GCF_057808775.1 Pseudomonas sp. FG86
CATCAGGTCGTACTTGGGTCATTTGAAGGTGGGGTTTATGGAGCGCTTACGATGCCGTATGCCCAGCCCTGGGCGTTCTGGTTGCCGACCTTGATCTCTCCGCGTACCACCGACTGGACGCTGACCAGCTCCCAGCCGTCTCGGCCGAGCCGAGACAGCAGTTCTTGGCGCTGCGGATCCTGCAGATAGGCTTGGATGTCCGGCTCGGTCGTAGGCTCCTCGGACTTGAAGATCAGGAAGCTTCTGGTCTGGAGGCGATAGAGCAGAGGGGTGAACTCGGTGCGGTACTCGAAGGCTTGGTGGCTCATGGCGGCTCCTTGGTAGGCGTGAGCTGTCAGGCTTTCAGTGGGACAAGATCTGAGGCAATCGGAAATAGTTGGCCGCTACTGCACCGATTTTCGAAGGGCGGCTACCTGCGCTCGTGCGTTGCTCGTTAGCGCTTAGGCAGTACGCGGCCAAAAGCTGCCTGTTGGAACCACTCCAATGGTCACGCTACGGTCGCCTCGCCGACCTCTACATACCTAAACCCAGAAATGCACATCCGTACCCTGAGGGCCGGGGGACCGCTTCGCGTCACATACCCGAGGCAGGAGCCGTATGCGGTAGTTCCGCACGTACGGATCTG
>NZ_JBMDIS010000002.1:0-257457 GCF_057808775.1 Pseudomonas sp. FG86
ACTCTTCAGGCGGATGACCTCGGGGCTGGAGGTGATGCATTGAAGGGAAGGCAGTCTGTTCAACTATACCAGTGGTATAGGCGACGGTGGCCTTCGGTGGACTCTTCAGGCGGATGACCTCGGGGCTGGAGGTGATGCATTGAAGGGAAGGCAGTGTGTTCAACTATACCAGTGGTATAGGCGATCATGGACGTCGTTGGACTTAAACGTCATTGATGGCACGTGGGCGCTGCTTTCACCTGCCGAGCAGTGAGCGTAGCCGTGCGATGTTCTCTCGGGCGACTTCTGGGTCGACAGCCTGCATTGGCTGCGGTTTTGGAGGTGGGCTTACCGGGGGGCTGGCTGTCTTCTGACCGACCCAGGCGTGAAACTCACCCTTCATGGCCTTTTGAATGATGCCAAACAGGTAGCCCGCAGGGTTACGCACTGAGCTTGCCCGACAACGTGCATCCCATTCGTCGATGATGGCTTGGTGCAACTCGGCATCCACAGGCTGCATTGCGGTCAGCGCGCCTGATTGCTGCTCTGCTTTGAGTGACAGGAAGCGTTCGGGTAGGCGAAGTTTTCCCCGCTCGCGCGGTACTGTACGTACTTCTTTTATTTCTTTTTCTTTACGTACAGTACTATCGGTCTTCGGATTCCGAAGTGAGTCGGTTTTATTGGGTTTTACGCCTGCTTCGGATTCCGAAATCGGGAAGGCAGGATTCCGAAGTAAGTCGTTGGGACCTTCTTCGGATTCGTGGTCATCCCCAGGTTGTGGATAACTTTGCTCTTCGGTCCAGCCTTGCGCCGCCAATCGCTGCGACAGCACTTGGAGCCTGCTCGGCAGTACCCGCCCGCGGAGCATAGGGTCGTCGGCCATTTCTTTGAGCGTGTGCACACCGACACGCTGGACGGACTTGCTGGCGTGATTCAATGCCTGGCTGACCAGCCCCAAATAATCCGGGTCGAGCTGAATGGCTTCATAGGGCGTCAGAGGCTCGTCGTGCAGCACATAGAGATTGCCCTGGATTCGTCCTGTTTTCGGATCACGACGGCGCCTCACCAGACTGATCCAGCGCGTCAGGCGCAGCAGCGTTAGCGCCCGCGCGACGGTCTCATGGGACGCACGAGCCGTGCACGGCATTGAGGCCAGATAGGGGCAGAGCTGATCGTAGGTGGGGAAGGCGGTGACCCCATCGTCGTTGAGCAGCAGACGAAAGACCTGCCAGGCATTTCGTTCAAGCGGGGTCAGCCGGTTATCCAGCAGCAATGCACGTGGCACGCTGTCCTGGCGGTTGCCGCTGAAGATGAATCCATCAGAGGGAGGGGGTGCCGGAGTCGGCGCCGGTGTTGTGTCCGGGGGAGGTTGCATGTGCTGCAGTGCCTGGTCGAATAGCTCCCCCTGCGATACGGGGCCGCGTGAATGACGTGGACTGCCCATCAGACCAGCCCTTCATCAATCCACCCTCGGATAGCGCTCCAGATCACTGAGATGGGCAGTTCCGTGCATTCGGCAAGGTCGGCTGTAATAGCAAGCATGGCCATGTCGTCGTTCAACGCGGTACCACGTTCTTTGACGGTTGCTGACCAGCGATGCCAGAGATCAGCGTCCTGCTCTTCTGTCAGGACCGGATACCGGCCCTTGCGTTTCGGTAGGCCGATGACATCGCGCCTGAGGGCGATCTCCTGGTGGGTCAAACCGTAGAACTTGCTGATGAGTTCCGTGCTCGCTCCCAACCGCAGAAACCGATCGATTTCTTCAATCTCCCGGGTGACATCACTCACCTGGCTCAAGAGATGATGCAGTACCTCCTTGTTCACGCTCACTGAGCACCATTTGACGGTTGCGTTGGCCAGGAGACTGGCCATGGCCGGGTGCTTGAGTGCCTCCAGCGCCGCGTCGTCGAACCCCATGGATTTTGCCCGGCGTAGCTGGCCGTTGCGCAAGTCGTGGAGCGCTTGCGCGATCACGGCCTGATTGAGCGGATGGGGATCGGGCATGGCGGCCATCCTTATGATCCGTTCATGGCGGTGTCGCCATCAGTGATGCCGGCCTCGATGTCCAGCAATCGCCTGGCAAGCCTCAACAAACGGAAAAGCTTCACCAGCCCACTGTCGCTCAGACGCACGACCTGCTGTGATGAGGGCGTACGTACCTGCCCCATTAAAAGAGCGCCCAGGTCCTCGGCCAGTTGTGCTGTGTTGATGCGTACAGGCAACGTGCCGACCGGCTGATAGGGGGCGCTCAAGGCATGCAGCAGTGACAGTAGCGCGCCAGGGAGATTTGATGGCGTGTCCAACTCGCCAAACGTTCGTGCGCACGTGAAGCCGATGCCCTCGTTGCAGGCGGCGATGCCATCATCCAGACCTGCTTCGTTGGCTATCTCACGCGCGAATTGAGCGATGTGGATGCGCAACCGATCGGGTGTATCGAGGCTGGGATCGATGTACCAGACATCCGAGATCGGATAGAGACCTCCCGCCTGGACAGGGATGGCCTGCAGGACGTTTGTTCCGAAATCAGGTGGTGTCTCGCCGGTGTGGTCAGCCACCAGTCGCTGGATCGACTGCAGGCGATCGGTGGTCTCGGCAGGCGAAACGATATGTTCCTGAAACAAGACCGAGCGATCGTCCTTGTCCTGTTGGTCCTCAACCGCGTCGGCCGGAGGACGTGTTGCAGATCCACCTTGTAGCGTATGGGGCTCGCTTGCAGATGTTCGGGATGTCTCCGTCGTCCGCGGTGTGGATTCTGACGGAGGCGGTGCGACCGTCGATGGCAATGTTGACTGGCTCGTGGGTGTCTGTCCGGTAGTCGCCGTGCTGGACGTGCTATTGGGGTCACTATTCAGCAGTTGCCAGCGTTTCTCGGAATCGGTGATCTCGAATGCCAGCGTGTCATAGTCCACCCCGAGCAAATCGGCCATTTGACCGATCAGCTCATCCTGTACTCGCTGCGCCGCAAAGCTGCCTGGGGAGTCAAATACCATCAGGACGTCCTGGAACAGCGTCGCAAAATCAATGCTCGCACTGTTTCTGGTAACGCGCGCATCCCAGATCCGGGAACCGGCCCTACGCAGGCTGGTCAGTTGCTCGACTTGGGGGCGTCCGAGGCCGGCATAGAGCACGTTCGGTATCGCCGGCAGCAGGAACTGGATCGCCTCCTGCATGCGGCTGATGTGGGGCTGGGGCACGGGGTAGCCATCAGCCTTGAGGCGTCGGGCAAGCTCTGACTGCGACAGCGATTTCCCATCCTCCTGCTCATAGAGCTCACGGACTTTTTCGATGCCCAGGGCACGTTCGATGAACGACAGGCCGCCGTGAAGTTCGTTTTCTGCCAGATGTCCCGTCAGGGCAACGATCTCACCGCGCTCCGGCCATGGGCGGAACAGGCAGCCGATACGGAAGAATCGCTCGTCTTTGCTCTCACTCCACAGATCGCGCAGTATCGCCAGGCGCGTGTTGCCGCCGTTACGAATGATGTAGTGATCGGCACCGGGGCGACGGGTGATCGGCGGCGGGGCATCCAGCCCACGCTGGAGGATGGACGCTTTGATCTCCTCGTACAGCGGATTGCGCGTCAGCCTCGGATCGAGCTCATAGGAGCGCAACTGGTCCAGCGTCACCACCATTGGAGTATCGGCGATCGGGTCCGTCAGGGCATCTGCAACGGGTCCGGAGCGTCCCAAACCGTCGATCATCAGTTTGTTGGCCATCTCTTGAGGGGAGGTATCAGTCATAGTCGCCCCCCTCCTGAGCAGGGTGCTCGACCACTGTGGCGTGACGTTGTGCGCGACGCAGCATGGCGCGCGCATTGCGTTCTGTCCGGTGATCGCTGGCTGTCGAGCTGGTATAAATCGGCGGTAAGCCCGGCTTGACGAATTTGAGGTGCCCGCCAGGTGTTCGGGAGACATTCCAACCCTCGCTCAGGGCATGTTCAATCAGCGGAAGGAGTCGCTTGTGGCCACGGGCCAGTTCATGGGCGTTCGACATGAGCATGTCTCCCCTCAAACTTCCCGGTGACCAGGGCGAACTGTTCCTGCCATTGCGGGCACAGTTCGCTGGCCAGCCCGCGGACAATGTCCAGTGCGGCTGCCGCGACTCGGCCAGTGGGCCGTCGGTGCTCAACCCGATGGACCGGCAAACCACGCGTTGCCGCTCGGGGAAATGCCTCGATCGCGGGGATCTCGGTACGCAGGACGTGAACCCCTTCCTGATCTCGGTAGATCAAACGCAGTGTCTGTTGGATCAGCTTTGCATTGGCTGACACAGCAGGTACGCGGTTGAGCAGGAGATGAAGGTGTGGCGGGTTAATGCCCAGATGCCTATAGGGGGCGATGTCTTCGATGAGCTGCAGAGTGCCTCGGCGCATTTCACGCGCGGCGAGGATCTCGGGTGTTACGGGCGAGACCGCCTGCTCGGACGCAAGCACGGCCATTTCGAGCAGCACACTGCGAGCGCCTTGAGTGTCGAGTAGCACCAGGTCGTAATGCGGCTGAAACACCGGTAGCAGGTGCCGCAGTCGAAGCCGCCCATCCGGTGCATGCAGCAAGAGGGTGTTCAACTGACGATGCTCGTCATTGGACAGAATGACGTCCAGCCGCTCTATGACGGTGCGCGATACCAGGCGCGCAATGTCGCGCTCGTTGAATGCCAGCAGCTCATAGATCCCGCATGGAGCGCGACGGGCAAGCTCGTAGTAGGATGACAGCGTCGGCTGCATATCAAGATCGAGCAGCAGAACCCTTAGGCCGGCATCGGCGATAAAGCCGCCGAGGTTCGCGGCTACGGTGGTTTTTCCTACGCCGCCTTTGGTCGAAATAACAGAAATCACCTGCATGGCGTGCTCCTCTTTGGCAAGGAATGGGGAGCTCAGTCAGACGCGTTCTTTAAGACGGTCAGTGATCCACTGGTCGATCTCAGCGGAGTCCCAGCCAACGGCACGGACGCCAAGTTTTATGGCTTTGGGGAATTGTCCCGCCTTCATGAGGCTGTAAAGATAGGCGCGCTTGAAGCCTGTCTTGGCCTCAACTTCCGGGCGGCGAAGGATGCGTCGCTCCGGGGCTGGAGCAGGGTTCTGTTCAGACATAGCGGTCACTCCTTAATGCTCAGTGGCACTTCTCGGGTTGACCCGTATTGAATCGCTGCCACCCCTGAAGCACATCAAACAATAGGACGGTTCTGACCACCGTATTGATGTTCCGTCATCCGGCTGCGAGGCAAAGCATTGCGGCCAACTCTATCCGTGGAACTGACACTGTTAAAAGGTTCGGCGTCTTGATAAATAGTCCGTCTGACGGACGCTCGCTGTTTAATCTACGCGCGAGTGAGCGCGGCATTTTCTGTCATGCGGGCGACAAAAAATGTCCGTCAGTAACGGTAGGTTGCGATTGACAAGCGCTACAAGCTAGCGCGCTTGTGCATGAGCCGGTGCACACCAACTGAATTCAAAGGCTATCCCCTTTATCTCGCGACGATGAAGGGGATATTTGGGTCGTGCTCCAGACAAAAATGTATGGAACTTAATATGAGCGTCCATTACTGAGCATGGAATGATCATCGTCACTCATTGGTCATGCTTCCCCCGATTTGTTGCGCTCTTTTAATGAAGCGTTCCAGATCTGCTGAAATTGACCTCTCCGGTACAACGATGAATGTTGCCGTGTCGGGGATATCATCGACAACCGGCCGAACAATTACGTCAGGGTGGTTGTAAATGGAGAGCTGCGATTCCAACCCGATACCAATGCCATAGCCTGCGGCCACCAGCATCATCATGGGCTCATGACCAGAAACATGTTCAGCAATGTTGGGAGAGGGCAACGAATCGTCCTCAAACCAATGATTAATGACGTTGTGTCCTCCGGCGCAACGTTCAGGATGGCAAAGAATCAGGGGGTACCGGAGTGCTTCCCCAAGAGGCACTTTATCCAGCGAAAGCAGCGGATGGTGAGTGGGAATAGCAATCGCAGGGCGTTCGGCCCAAACCCTTAACTTTGTGAAGCCACTGGTGGCTACTGTGCTGTCTACAGTGAAACCCGCATCTGTCTCGTCGTGTAAGAGCGCGTTGTGCATCTCGTTGACGGTCATTTCAACGATCCGAATTTCGGTGGTAGGTTCCTCTTCACGGCACCGAGCCAGCAGCTGTGTTAGCCGAGGCTGAGCCAGGCTATCGGCGATGGCTATACGTACCCTGCCGCGATAGCCCTGGGAGGCCGATTGCACTCGTGTCAGGGCGTTATCCATGAAGGCAAGTACGCGACGAGCCTCCTCACGGAAAATCTCCCCTGGCCAAGTCAGCTGTATACGCCCCTTGGTGCGATGGAGCAGTCGGACACCGAGATAGGACTCAAGATCTCTTATGGCTCTGGACAACGGGGAAGGTTCGATGTGAACTCTGGCCGCCGCACGAGCAAAGCTTTGTTCTTCAGCGACAATAAGGAAATAGCGCAGGTGACGTATCCTCATGGTGCATCTTCCTTGTTGGTTGTTGACATGCTCTTTGACCGCGGGCAGTGCACTGTTATTCGCGCACTGGTAGTGGTTTCGGTGAACCGCTGTGTGATGCAATCCACGAGTTTTGACGCGGCCGACGTTGACATGCACAGGTCGCAATCGTGTGACTGCTTCCAGAAGTGTTGATCCTACCGGCGTCTCTACGTGCCCCTGGAGTTGCGACAGGTACTCGATCGGTGGCGCGGCCGCCGCCGTGCGCGCGGGTGCTTTGCAGAGCGCAGATCGCTGCTGGCAATCGCCGAGACGTTGCGTTACGAGCGGGGCTGAGCTGGTCTGAGGATTAGGGCTGGGCTGTCATGGCGTCCTCACGTGCACTGCCGGCTTCACTTCGGTGGTCGTCAGAAAATAAAATCGCATCATTGCAAATCAAAAGGTTACGGTCTGCGAGTCATTTAGGAATAAAGGAAAGCCGCATTAGTTTTTAAAGAACGTGCCGGCGCGGCCAGTGATCACTCTGAAACCATAGGAAAAAGCCTTGCGGGCAATACACACAAACTCCACTTGGCTGTAGATGCGCATGGCTTGCCTGTGGCGCTCCGTCGATTGCGTCAGCAATGATCTGCGACTGCGTTACCCTGATATGTCCCGAGCCACTCCCGCATGGGCCTCTCTCGATCAGAGAATATGCGAAAATTTTTAACAGGCAGCTGGATTTTGCCTACTTCCTCTTAGCAGTCGCGCTTCCAGCGGCGCCCTTATCGAGTTGAGCCTGGAGTGCATCCCTATGTTCGGGATGGGCGATTTCCAGCAATTTTGTGGTTCGCTGATTCAGAGTCATACCGCGCAGATCTGCTATGCCGTACTCGGTGACGACAATGACCGCATCGCTACGTGCAATGGTTACCGGTCCGTTTAACCTCGTCACGATTCTGCTGTGGCGGCCTGCGGTAGCGGGCAGGGCGATGATGGGCAATCCACCTTTTGAGCGCCGTGCGCCACGGATAAAATCGACCGCTCCGCCGATGGCGCCGACGTAGCTGCCTGCGGCCGACTCCGAATTGACCTGACCGGTCAGGTCGACTTCGACGGCTGAGTTGATCGCTACCAGTTTGTCGATGCTTTCCAGTATGTGCGCATCATGGGTATAGCGTGTCGAGCGTAATTGGATCGCCGGGTTATGGTGAGCATAGTCATGCAGCAGGCTGGTTCCCATGAGAATGCCACCGATGCTGATGCCTCGGTCGATCGTCTTGCGCTGGTTGGTGATAGAACCGCTTAGCATCAGGCGTGCTACACCGTCTCCAAGGCTGCCTGAATGCACGCCCAAATGGCGATGGTCGCCTAGTGCACTCAAGACGGCATCGGGAATGGCGCCGATGGCTGCTCCCTTCGTTCAACTGCCACAGGAAAAGGCCGATGGCGCCGCACATCATCAATACTGAAACCATGAGTATCCGCCAGATAAAGAACCCGGACAGTAGCGCTTCGCCCGGTGGTCGTGGCGGGCGCTTCATGATGCCGTGCTCTGCGGGTTCGAAGGCGAGGGCCAGACCCAGGGTGCTGGATGTGACCATGTTGATCCACAGTACCTGGGCGGGGGTGAGCGGCAGTGTCAGTTCAAAGAGGATGGCCGCAATCACGACCAGGGCTTCGCCGCCATTGGTGGGCAGCATGAACAGGATGAATTTTTTCAGGTTGTCGTAAACCGCCCGACCCTCGCGGACGGCTGTGGCGATCGTGGCGAAGTTATCGTCGGCCAAGACCATGTCGGACGCTTCCTTGGCTGCCTCCGAACCCTTCATGCCCATTGATATGCCGACATCTGCGCGCTTGAGCGCGGGAGCGTCGTTTACACCGTCGCCGGTCATTGCCACGACATGACCGTTGTTCTGCAACGCGTTCACCAGCCGCAGCTTGTGTTCCGGGCTGGCCCGGGCAAACACATCCACTTCATTCGCGACCTGACGCAGGGCTTCGTCATTCATCAGAGCCACTTCTGCGCCGGTAATGGTGGGTTTGCCGACGCCGATAGCAAGCTGTGCACCGATGGCACGTGCAGTCTCCGCGTGGTCGCCGGTGATCATTTTTACCCTGATGCCTGCACGATGGCATTCGCCAACGGCCTTGATGGCCTCCTCACGCGGTGGATCGACAATACCGACCAGAGCCAGCAATGTCTGACCGGACTCCGTATCCTCAAAGGTCAGGCGATCCTCCTTCGGCATTGAGCGTTTACAGGCCAGGGCCAGTAGCCGCAGTCCCTGGGCTGCCGTATCTGTGGTCATACGACGCCAGTAATCGACATCGAGCGGGTGTTCGCCATCGTGGTTCAACTGTGTGTCGCACATATCGAGAATGCGTTCGGGGGCGCCTTTGACGAATATCCAGGACTGGCCATTGCTGTCCCGATAGTGGGTGGCCATGAAGCGGTGTTGTGATTCAAAAGGGATGGAATCCAGGCGTGCCCAGGCATCCTGGATGAAACCGGTCTTGTCGCCCAGGACGAGTAAGGCTCCCTCGGTGGGATCGCCTTCAATGCGCCACAGGCCGTCTTCATTGCGCAGATGAGCGTCGTTGCACAACACGCCGGTGCGGATCGCCAGACTGAGCGCAGGATAATGGGCCGGATCGATGATGCGCCCGTCAATGCTGCAATCGCCGACCGGCGCATAACCCACACCGCCGACATCAAACACATGGCCGGCGCACACCACACGTTGCACGGTCATTTCATTGCGGGTCAACGTGCCGGTCTTGTCGGAGCAGATGACCGTCACCGATCCCAGGGTTTCCACGGCCGGCAGACGACGGATGATTGCGTTGTGTCGGGCCATGCGTTGGACGCCGAGCGCCAGGGTCACGGTCATGATTGCCGGCAGGCCTTCGGGTATCGCCGAGGCGGCGAGGGCGACGACCATCATGAACATTTCCGCCGGTGGATGGCCGCGCCACAGGGTGCCGAGCATGAAGGTCGCCAGGCAACTGCCGAGAATGGTCACGGCCAGCATCCGCCCGAACCGATCCACCTTGCGCAGCAACGGCGTGGCCAGGCTCTGGATATCCGCCAGCATCTGATTGATTTTCCCGAGTTCGGTCGACGTGCCAGTGTCGACGACGATGCCGGTCGCCTGGCCATAAACCACTACCGTGCCGGAATACGCCATGCAATGCCTGTCCCCCAGCGGGGCATCCGGTTGTACGGCTTCGATACCTTTTTCGACCGGAAGGGATTCACCCGTTAACGCGGCTTCTTCGATGCGCAAATCCCTGACGGCCATCAGGCGTAAATCCGCCGGCACCCGGTCACCGGAGGCGAGCAGGACCAGATCGCCCGGTACCAGGTCTGCGGCATCGATCTCGTGGTGAACGCCATCGCGAATCACCATGGCATGGGGGGCGAGCATCGCGCGAATGGCATGCAGCGCGCTTTCTGCCTTGCCTTCCTGGATAAACCCGATGATCGCGTTGATCACCACGGCGGCGAGCAGTACGCCGGTATCGACCCAATGACCGAGCAGGGCGGTGATGAATGCCGAACCGATAATCACGTAAAGCAATATGTTGTGAAATTGCGCCAGCAGCCGAAGCACAGGCCCCCGGCGTTTGGGTGGAATCAGTTTGTTCGGACCATATTGGGCAATGCGGCTGGCAGCTTCTGCTTCCTGCAAACCTTCTGGCCCGGTCTGCAACCGATGCTCGACGTCCTTGATGCCGAGCGTATGCCAGGAGGCTGGCGAGTGGGGAACCGGCGGAGCGTTAAAAGGAGCTGTCATGGGGCTGGCCTCTTCCGTGGCTGGGATCAAAAGAGCGTTTTTACAACCTTGCTCAGGTGATCACGATCACATCGACACCAGGACATCGCACTGGGATTCAGCCAGAACATGTTTGGTGACGCTACCCACCAGCAACTCCTCCAGTACGCTCTCGCCATGCCTGCCCATCACGATCAGATCGCAGTCCAACTCTTGTTCCTGCTCGACAATGCGCCAGGAGGGGTCACCATGTACCACGACCAACCGCGCGTCAAAAGGCGACAGTCCGGCTTCCTCGCGTAATGCATAAAGCCTTTCTGTGGCCTCCTTCCTGGCGAGAACCTGATAGTGATCGAGGATCTCGGCATCAATATTGGCAAAACGCAAATTCCCCTCGAAGGGCACCTCAAACACATGCAGCAGAATGATTTCGGCGTGAGGGGCAATGGCCCGGGCGTCCTTGATTACACGTAATGACGAGGGCGAGAAATCGACCGGAATGAGCAGGGTCCGGTACCCTTGGCGTGGCGTCTGCTTGACCACCAGAACGGGGCAAACCATGCGACTGAGCAACCTTTGGGCTGTCGAACCCAGGAGCAGATGACGGGCCACGCTCTCTCCCTTGGCACCGCAAACCAGCAGCTCGATGGCCATCTCATCCACCTGTCTGGTCAGCTCCGTGAGAACCGGACCTGGCAGGACGTGCGCCCCGGCAGCAACGTCATAGCGCTGCAAGAGCGTGGCGCCAAGCTGCTCAAGCTTCTCCCGCGCGGTCTCGAGCACCCGCTCAAGCAAGTCATCCTGAGGCACCATCATTTGTCTGAATCGCTCCAGCGGCGCGAGGTTCGCCACGTAAAGCAAATCGAGTGCGGCCGACAATTCCTTACTCAACATTGCCGCGCGCTCGGCGGCGTGGCGGGCGGGTACGGAAAGGTCGGTGGCGGCCAGTATGCGGTTTATCCGGATCATTTGCGTCTCCTTGCGATGTCGGCCCTGAAGGCTTTCTCTGATCCTGCCGCTGGCTACAGGGACGGGTTTGATCTACGTCAAACATTCAGAAACGACAATTGTGTCCGGATGTAAGCTCATTACCTGCGCAATTGAGCCGCCAATGCCACGGCATCTGCTCCGGCAGGGAAGTGCAGTTGTCCGGTCGTATCATTTGCCGCCTGCCAGACGGCTTCGGCCACGTTAAGTTCGGTGGTGTATTGCGCAGTGCCCAACGAGGCAAAAATACTGTGGGCCAAATCGGCGTAGGCCTCGGGAATCATCCCTGCCATGCGTTCGCCGGCATTGTCGCCGAAGCGGGTAGTAGGGGCGTAGCCAGGCTCCACCAGTTTGGCGTTGACGTTGAAGGTGGCCAGTTCCAGAGCCAATGAGCCGGTAAAACCCTGGATGGCCTGCTTGCTGGCGGTATAGACGGCGACCATCGGCATGGACACCAGGGTCGCGCTGCTGGTGACGTTCACCACTACCCCTGAACGACGGGCGCGCATCTGCGGAATCACCGCCTGGGTCATGGCCATCACGCCGAATGTGTTGGTTTCAAAAACTTGCCGTGCAGTTGTCATGGGCGTGGCTTCGAATGCACCGAACAGGCCGATGCCGGCATTGTTGACGAGTACATCAATCGGCCCGCTGGCCTGGAGCACTGCGGCGATGCTCTGCGCCTCGGTCACGTCGAGTGCGAGGACCCTCAAGCGTTCCGAGGGTGGCAACAGCGCCGCGTCGGGAGTGCGCATGGTAGCGATCACGTTCCAGCCTCTGGCGAGGAAGTAACGCGCTGTTTCAAGGCCGTAGCCGGAGGAACATCCGGTGATCAGGACGGTTTTCATGGTATATCCAGATAGTGGGTGTCGTGATGAAGATAATCTTGATGCCGAAGACTCTCTATAATCTGAAGTTCATATTTCATTCGTATAAGTCTCGATATGAGCGATCCCCTGTCCGACGTTATTGCACTGCTCAAACCCCGCGCCGTGTTTTCCAAAGGCATCAGCGGCGCCGGGGGCTGGGGCGTGCGTTATTCCGAGTTTGGTCTGCCGAGTTTCTGCGCGGTCCTGGAAGGCAGTTGCCGTCTGGCCGTTGATGGTCAGCCTGAATTGATCCTGCTGGCGGGGGATTTCCTGCTGTTACCGAGGACGCCGGCTTTCACGCTTTCGGGGTTCGACCCGGTAGACCCGGTGACGCGAGTGCCGGTGTATGGCGCCACGCAGGCAGATGAACTGCGCCATGGCGACCCCGATGGCCCCGCGGATGTGCGTCTGCTGGGTGGCCACTTCGACTTCGAATCGCCCGACGCGGCGATGCTGGTGGCGATGCTTCCAGAGCGCATACATGTTCGCGGCGTCGAGCGTCTGGCGACGTTGGTGCACTTGCTGCGTGAAGAGTCGACGACGCAGGAAGCAGGCCGTGAATTGATTCTCACGCGGTTGGTGGAGGTGCTGCTGATTGCGGCGTTGCGCTCGATAAAGGCCGAGCAGACGCCCCCCGGCTTGTTACGCGGGCTGGCTGATCCGCGTCTGGCCAAGGCGCTGCGGCAGATGCACGGCAATCTTGCCCATGAGTGGACGGTGGCGCAATTGGCAGGCGCTGCCACGCTTTCCCGGTCCGCCTTTTTCAAGCGATTCATCAGCACCCTGGGCCAGGCGCCGATGGAATACCTGCTGGTCTGGAGGATGGCGGTCGCCAAGGATCTGCTTCGTCGTACACAGCAGGGCATGGCCGAAATTGCCGAAGGTGTCGGTTATCGTTCGGCCAGCGCGTTCAGCACCGCGTTTACCCGACATGTGGGCGTGCCGCCCAGCCACTACGCTCGTGGTGCGCGCCAGACAAACCGCCAGGTGTTGTGGAGCGCGACCCTCAGTTAGTGGCTGCAAAGCCCTTTCAGTCGTCCATTGCAAAGGACTAAAAGGGGAGAGGTAACGACGCCTTCTCCCGCACCACGCCGGTGCGCTGCACCATGGGGGCGCGGAAAAAACGGGATCTGCATTGAATTGCAGTGTCGTGACGGTGTTGCCGTGCAGAATGCGCCGATTCAATCGAATCAATGAGTGAATCAACCCAATCGAATTTGGGTGGCAGGCGACTGAGCGGCTGTCGATTGTGCCAAAAGACCACGTCCGAATAATGGTTCATTTGAATCATTCGTTTTTTTTATGGCACAGCTGTTGCAATTTCATCTGCATCTTCCGCATTCATTCGTGGTTATGCCGATGGACCGTGACCTTCTTTGCGCACAGCTGAAACAGCAGTTCGAAACCTTTCCCCGGCAAGAACGCGCTGCAGCCAGTTTCATTCTGGATAACCCGCATGAGGTTGCGGTGATGTCCATGCGTGATCTGGCGCGTCTGGCCAATGTGCCGCCTTCGACCATGACACGCCTGGCCAAACGTATGGGCATGGCCGGGTACGACGAATTGCGTGAATTGTTCATCGATTCGTTGCGCGGGCACAACAGTGCCTATGGCTCTCGGGCCCATGATCTGGTCGAACTCAAGCAGCGCGTCGGTGCGCACCGCGTGATCGAGGACATGGCCAACAACGCCATCGAACAAATCCAGCTGATGTGCAGCCAGGAAAATCTCGAATCGATTTCACGTGCGGTAGCCTTGCTCGCCGGTGCCCGCCAGGTCTACTGCCTGGGGATGCGTTCGTCGTTCGGCGTCGCGTTTCAGTTCTCCCATGTAGCCTCTTATTTCGCGAAGAATGTGCGTCTGGTCGAAGGTGCTGGCGAAAGTGGCGTGATGTCGATCATCAACCAGACCAGTCCGAAAGATGTAGCGCTGGTGTGCAGTCTGCCGCGTTATTCGCGACGTCTGATCACCCTGACCAATTACCTGCACCAGCAGGGCGTGCGCATCATTACCATCACTGACAGCGTCACCTCGCCAACCGCCAGGTTGGCAGCCGAGACGATCATCGTGAAAAACCAGACACCGTCGTTCTACGACACCATCGTGCCGGCCATGTTGGTCAGCGAAATTCTGGTGGCGTTGATGTCGGCCACTTCCAGTCAGAACACCGAAGCCTCGGTCACCCACACCGAAGAACAACTCCTGAGCCTTGGAGAGTGGTGGGACCTGGGTTGACCGGGCGCCGCGCTTTCATCCGCACCTGTTTTCGAACCTCGAGCCGCTTAACCCCCGGAGCACTATCATGACCGTCAATCCGTGCAAGCCCTTTAAAACAACCCTCATCGTGTCGGGACTCTGCGCCCTGCTTTCCTGCACATTCGCCCAGGCGGGGGAGGCCCTTGATCACATCCTGAAAAGTAAAGAGCTGCGTGTCGCGGTGCCGGTGGATTACCCGCCTTACGGCTATGTCGGCCCGGACATGGAGCCTCAGGGCCTGGATATCGACGTGGCGAGGCTGATGGCGAACAAGCTCGGCGTGAAGCTTGAGCTGGTGCCTGTCACGGCACCTAACCGAGTGGCCTACATTCAGTCGGGCAAGGCCGATTTCACCATCTCGTCGCTGGGCAAGACACCTGAGCGCGAGAAAGTGATCGACTACAGCATCGCCTACTCACCGTTCTTCGACGCGGTGTTTGGTGCCGCTGCATTACCGGTCAAGTCCTTGGCCGACATGGCCGGCAAATCGGTGTCGGTGACCCGTGGATCGATGCAGGATCGCGAGCTGACCGACTCGGCGCCACAGGCCGTGGCCAAGCGTTTCGAGGACAACAACAGCACCATTTCTGCATTTGTTTCAGGCCAGACCCAAATGGTCGCCATCGGCACCACGGTCGCGGCCTCTCTCAAGCAGAAAAACCCGAACCTGGACATCGCGCTCAAGGTCGTGCTGTCCAACGCGCCTAACTACATCGGCATGAACAAGGATCAGCCTGAGCTGCGTGCCAAGGTGAACGAGATTATTCGTGCAGCCAAGGCAGACGGGACATTGGACGCCATTTCGCAGAAATGGCTCGGTGCCCCGGCAGGCGAGCTTCCAGAATAACCATGAGCGACCTTATCCCAACCCTCGTTGCGCTATCGCGCTGGAGCTCGACAGTCCGTCTGGAGCATATTCCGCCCGCGGTCCGGCTCGCTGCCAAGCGCTGCCTGATCGATACGATCGGGGTCACTCTGGCGGGCAGCGACAGTGACGTCGCCACTCAGGCGCGAACGGTCAGTCTCGCAGTCAGCACCAGCGGGCACTCAGTATTGCTGGGGCATGCACAACGACTAGGCGCGCCGGCAGCGGCCTTCGTCAACGCGACTGCCGGACACGCGCTGGACTTTGACGACAACTGCTATCCGGGCGTCGTCCATGGATCGGTGGTGATCATGCCGGCCGCCCTGGCCGTGACGCAGATGCGTGACCTGGATGGCGCGGCGCTGCTGACGGCGTTCGTGGTCGGGTCCGAGTGTGAATATGCACTGGCCAAGGCGCTGACTCGACAGCTCTATGAGCGTCGCTGGTGGACTACAGGGTTGCTGGGTGTGGTAGGGGCCTGCGCGGCGGCGTGCCATGCCCTGGGGCTCGATGCCGAACGTACCGCATCAGCGCTGGGTATTGCGCTGTCCAGCACGGGCGCCATGAAAGCCGCTTTTGGCACCGACGCCAAGGCCTTGATGGCCGGGCGCACCAGCGAGGCGGGGGTGATTGCCGCTTTGCTGGCCGAGCAGGGCAGTCGCGGGCCGGTGGATATCGTCGAACATGCCAATGGTCTGGCGGCGATGTTCAACGCGGGTGTGCTCAAGGCGTTGCCACTGCCGGGGCAGCACTGGAACCTGCTTGAGCCCGGTGTCGACATAAAGCGCATCCCGCTTTGCCTGTCATCTCATGCCGCCGTGGATGCGTTAAAGGAAATGCTCAGGAGCGGCGTGGTAGTGGTCGAGGATATTGCCGAAATTATCTGCGATGTCCCGCCCATTGTGATCCAGAACCTGACCCATGACTTACCCACCCAACGCCAGCAAGCGCAATTCAGCATGCCCTTCGCCATGGCCGGCACCTGTCTGCTGGGGGAAATCACGCTCGCCGTCCTGACGCCCGAAACGATCAGTCGCCCGGACATGCAATGCCTGATGAAGCGGGTGCGTATGTGCAGCAGCGAGCGCTGGGATACCGAACGGCTTGATGACGCCCCTGAAGGCGCGTGGGTCAAGGTGGTACGCAATGACGGCAGCATCGTCGAACGGTTTTGCGCAATGCCTCTTGGGTCAGCTGTCAATCCACTGTCTCAGGCACAACTGCGCGACAAGTTCATGGGCTGTACCACACCGGGCATGCCCACATCCCAGGCGCAAGGACTGCTTGAACGCCTGGAACAGCTGGAGCGGATCCCCCGGGTTCGCAGCCTCCTGCCTTACTCACATCCTGTCGAGCAGACCGACTCATGACACTAGATTTCTCTGTGGTACTTGCTCAATGGCCGTTGTTGCTGGACGGATTGCTATTGACGGTGTTCCTCACGCTGTTGTCGGCAATTTTCGGCACCGCATTGGGCATTGCCTGTGGCCTGGTGCGCAGCAAAGGTCCCGTGTGGGCGCGCTGGACAGTAGGGCTGTATGTCGAACTGATTCGCAATACGCCGTTCATCATTCAATTGTTCTTCATCTTTTTCGGGCTGCCGGGCCTGGGGCTGAAAATGACCGCGCTGACCGCTGCGATCCTGGCCAACGTGATTAATCTGGCGGCCTATGTCAGCGAGATTGCCCGTTCCGGGATCGAGGCGACACCTGACGGGCAAATCGAGGCGGCGCAAAGCCTGGCGCTGGACCGCTGGCAAATCTTTTCCAGGGTGATCCTGCCTCCAGCGCTCAAACGGGTGTGGCCGGCTCTGGTTGGCCAGATGGTCATCATCATGCTCGGATCGGCGGTGTGCAGCCAGATATCCACCGAAGAGCTGACCTACGCCGCGAACCAGATCGCCAGCAACTCATTCCGCAATTTCGAAACCTACATCGTGGTGGCAGGCCTCTATCTGCTGCTGTCCATCGCCCTGCGCCGCCTGCTGAACTGGGTCGGTCCGCGCTTCATCTTCGGCCGCTGAGGGAAATCCCTATGTTCGAATTCACCGTCTGGGATATCGCACGCAACCTGCTGTTGGCGATGCGCTGGACCATTGGCCTGTCGCTGATCGCGTTCATCGGTGGCGGGCTGGTGGGGGCGTTGCTGGTGATATTGCGTTTGACCGGGAACCGAATGGTGCGTGGCCTGGTGATGCTGTATGTCCAGTTGTTTCAGGGTACTCCGTTGTTATTGCAGTTGTTTCTGGTCTATTTCGGCCTCGCCATGTTCGGCGTCGAAACCACCCCGGTGGTGGCCGCTTCGGTGTGCCTGACCCTGTACGCCAGTGCCTATCTCACCGAGATCTGGCGCGGCAGCATCGGGTCTGTCGATCGCGGTCAGTGGGAAGCGTCCAGTAGTCTGGCGCTGAGCTTCAGCGAACAGATGCGCTACGTGATTCTGCCCCAGGCATTGCGCGCAGGTATCGCGCCCACCGTCGGTTTCATGGTGCAGGTGGTCAAGGCCACGGCGCTGACCTCGGTCATCGGTTTTGTCGAAATGACCCGCGCCGGCCAGATCATCACCAATGCCACTTTCCAACCTTTCTTCATCTATGGCTCGGTCGCGTTGATGTACTTCGCGCTGTGCTTTCCGCTGTCGTGGTACAGCCGCGTACTTGAACAGAAACTTCGCCGATAGGGGCTCGTCAATATGAATCACTCACACACTCACGAGCCCGGTCACGACTTTGCATTGGTCGATATTCGCGGTCTGCGCAAGCGCTTCGGCGACAACGAAGTACTCAAAGGCGTGGACCTGCAGATTGCCCGCAAAGAAGTGGTCTGCATCATCGGCAAGAGCGGTTCGGGCAAGAGCACACTGCTGCGCTGCCTGAATGGGCTTGAACAATTCCAGGAGGGTAGCATTGCCGTTGACGGCCAGCCGATCCGCCAGGATGACCGCCAGGCCATGCGCGAACTGCGGCAGAACGTCGGGATGATTTTCCAGAGTTTCAATCTGTTCCCGCACCTGAGCGCCGGACAAAACGTGATGCTCGCCCCGCGTCTGGTGCAAAAAGTGTCCAGCGCTGGTGCCGAACGCCATGCCCGCAAATTGCTGGATCGCGTCGGGCTGGGCGAACGCTTCGATGCCTTCCCTGATCAGCTTTCCGGCGGCCAGCAACAGCGCGTCGCGATTGCCCGTTCCCTGGCGATGAACCCGCAGGTATTGCTCTGCGACGAAATCACTTCAGCCCTGGACCCCGAGCTGGTCGGCGAAGTGCTGCAAGTCGTCGAAGGGCTCGCCAAAGAGGGTATGACGCTGATCATGGTCACCCACGAAATGGCCTTTGCGCGCAGGGTCAGTGACCGGGTGATTTTCATGCATCAAGGCCAGGTTCACGAGGCCGGTGATCCCGAGACACTGTTTGGCGCCCCGAAAACCGCCGAGTTGCGACGTTTCCTGTCCATGGACAGTTGATCGTTCAGCCCGTGATATCACTCTTTCGTCCAACTTTCCCACTGCCCGTTCAGGAGACACCCATGGATTTTCCATTGACCGTACCGCCTTCCAAAAAACACCAGAGCTTTCTGTGGTCGCCGATCTGCACTGACCTCGACCAGCTCGACGCCCACGTCGCCATTATCGGCATGCCCTTCGGCAAGGCCTATGTGGCCGAACACATCACCAATGACCAAAGCAAGGCGCCGGACGCCATTCGCGCCATGAGCGACCGCATCTGCCGCGCTCTGCATCATTACGACTTCGATGTGGGAGGACCGATCTACGACAACCGCGCATTGAAAGTCGTCGACTGCGGTAACGTGCCTGCCGATCCGGCCGATCTGAGCAGCCATGGCCTTCGAGCCGAGCAGGCGGTCCGCAAGATTCTGGAGGCGGGCGCCATGCCGATTATTCTGGGAGGCGACCACAGCATTCCAATCCCGATCCTGCGTGCTTATGAAGGTCGCGGTCCTATCACACTGATCCACATCGACGCACACCTGGATTGGCGTGATGAAATCAATGGTATCCGCGATGGCCTCTCCAGCCCGATCCGTCGTGCGTCTGAGATGGATCATATCGGCGAAATCTTTCAGATCGGCCTGCGTGCTCAGGGCAGCGGCCGGCAGACGGATTTCCAGGCGGCGGTGGACTATGGCGCACACTTGATCACGGCTTATGAAGTCCATGACAACGGCATGCAGTCGGTGCTGGACCGCATTCCTGACAATGGCAACTACTACCTGACCATCGATGCCGATGGCCTCGACCCGTCGATCATGCCCGGTGTCGCCGGTCCTGCACTGGGCGGTGTCAGCTACGTGCAAATGCGCAAACTGATTCATGGTCTGGTCAACAAAGGCAAGGTCGTCGGCATGGACATCGTTGAAATTACACCAACGACTGATGTTAACAACATCAGTTGCATCACGGCAGGCCGGCTGATCGTCAACCTGATCGGTGCCGCTGTACGCGCCGATTATTTCGACGCTGCGCCGCTGTAACTCGAAGCTGTTCCCGGAGCAAACCCGAAGGCCAGGGAGTGGCGCTTCCCAATCTTTTTTCCTTGTCGATAAAGCCAGGTCAATCATGCCCACTCACACGCGTATCCGAATGTTCAACACCAAGGACACCTATCCCAATCAGTCGCTGGACAATGATCTTTGCCAGGCCGTTCGCGCCGGCAATACCGTTTACGTCAGAGGTCAATTGGGCACCGACTTCGACGGTAATCTCATCGGTCTGGGAGACGCCGGCGCCCAGGCGGAGCAGGCCATGAAAAACGTCAAGCAATTGCTTGAAGAAGCCGGCAGCCAATTGCAGGACATCGTCAAAATCACGATCTACCTGATCGATCCACGCTACCGCGAAGAGGTCTATCAGGTCGTTGGCCGATGGCTCAAGGGCATTTTCCCGATCTCCACCGGGCTGGTGGTGTCTGCGCTGGGCCAACCACAATGGTTGATGGAGATCGACGTGATTGCGGTGATTCCTGACTGATCGTCGCGGGTCCATAAACGGTCGATCTCGAGCCCACCGAAAGCAGGTTTCACATGAGCACCAGCATTAACATTCTTCGCCGTCTGATCAGCTTCAATACGGTGTCATCGGAGTCAAACCTGGCGTTGATCCAGTATGTAAGCGAGTTGCTGGGCAGCAAGGGCATCGAATGCAAGCTGGTGTTCGACGAACTCGGCAAAAAGGCCAACCTGTTTGCCAGCGTGGGGCCGACCGATCAGCCCGGTGTATTGCTTTCGGGTCATACCGACGTGGTTCCGGTTGAGGGCCAGCACTGGACGACCGCTCCGTTCAGTGCCACGGAAAAAGACGGCCGTATCTATGGCCGAGGCAGTTGCGACATGAAGGGGTTCATTGCCTGTTCGCTGAATGCCATGCTCATGGCTGCGCAAATGCCGCTCAAACGTCCTCTCCAACTGGCGCTGTCGTATGACGAAGAAATCGGTTGTGTCGGCGTTCGACGATTGATCGACGTCCTGGAACTGGCGCCGATGAAGCCTTACCTCTGCCTGATCGGTGAACCTACGCTGATGCAATTGGCCCTGGGTCACAAAGGCAAGTCGGCGATGCGGGTTCATTGCCAGGGTGAAGCCGGGCATTCTTCTCTCGCACCCCTTGCGGCCAATGCCATTCACCTGGCCAGTGACTTCATCGACGTGCTACGCAAGGCTCAGGCGCATCAGGCCGAGCACGGGCATCAGGACCCTGCCTATGACATCCCCTACAGTACCTTGCATGTCGGTCTGATCAACGGTGGCAGAGCCCTGAATATCGTTCCGGACACGTGCAGCCTGGACATAGAGATTCGCTATCTGGCCCAGGACAGCCAGACGGCCATGATCGAAAACTTACAGACACAAGCCGAGCGTATTAGCCAGCAGGCGCGTCGATTATCGCCGCTGGCGAACATCCAGATTGAACAGCTTAACCATTATCCCGGGCTCGACACGCACCCCACGGTAGAAGCGGTACGCTTTCTGCAGTCGCTGGCCAGTCCCGGTACACGCTTCACGAAAGTCGCCTTTGGCACCGAGGGCGGTCTCTTCGCGGACCGGCTGTCAGTGCCGGTGGTGGTTTGCGGCCCAGGCTCCATTGAACAGGCACATAAGGCTGACGAATTCGTGAGTTGCGAGCAGTTGCGCTTGTGCGCAGAGCTGCTGGATCGGTTGGTGAATTCACTGCGACACTGAGGTCTGACTCACACTCACCGAGTGATTTCCTATATGCACACGGTATTACCTGATACTCCCGGCTATTTCTTTGGTGTCTCGGTTGTCGACCTGGGCAAACGCCTGCGCAAAAACGAGTTGACCTCGGTGCAACTGACTCAGGCTGCACTGGACAGCATTGCCCGACTCAACCCTTTGCTTAATGCGTTCGTTCACGTCAATCGAGAAGGGGCACTGGCGCAGGCGCGTCTGGCAGACCAGGCACTTGCAGCCGGCGTCGACGCCGGTCCGCTGCACGGTATTCCGGTGGCGATCAAAGACAACATCGACACCTTCGATATGCCGACCACTTACGGTTCGGCCCATTTCGCCGGACATCGTCCGACAGTCGATGCACGGTGTATTGCGCGTTTGCGGGAAGCCAGAGCGGTAATCCTGGGCAAGACCCTGACCCATGAGTTCGCGTTTGGCCCAACCGGGGATCGCTCGTTGCAGGGCGCCGCCCACAACCCCTGGGATCTGCGGCGCATGACCGGCGGTTCCAGCGCGGGAAGTGTGGCAGCGGTGGCGGCGGGGCTGGTACCGTTGGCGGTTGGCACCGACACCGGTGGTTCGATCCGGATTCCGTCAGCCCTTTGCGGTACGGTCGGGTTCAAGCCAGGTTTCGATTCTGTGCCGGTGGAGGGCGTCTTCGTACTTTCAAGCAGCCTCGATCATGTGGGGCCAATCGCGAACCATGTCGACGACGCGGCGTTGTTGTTTCAGATTCTGAGCGGTCAGCCTCCAATGCCCTCTGGTACAGCGACAGCGGCCTTGCGCCTGGGCTGGATCGATGGCAATGCCTTTTGCGCCACGGACCCACGCATTGAGGCTCAGGTGAGACGTATGGCCACTGAGCGCTTTGCACAAGAACTCAAACCGATCGACGGAGTTGAAAAGCTTGTTTCAGACTTGCGCACTACATTCACCGCTCTGCAGCGTGCCGAGGCTTATGCCGTGCATGCCCGGCGAATGGAGGAACATCCTGAACTATTTGACCCGGAAGTACGGGCGCGCCTTGAGCTGTCGGCGCAGGTGCGCGGTTGGGAATACGTTCGAGGGGTGCAGACACGCCTGATCCTTCAGAGACGCATGGCTGAACTGTTTGAACATTACGATTTGTTGATCATGCCGACCCTGCCAATCACCGCGCCGCTGTTGGGCCAGCGCGAGGTCGATATCAACGGGACGTCTATTCCCGTGCGCGACGCCTTACTGAGCCTGACCAGCGCCTGGAACGTGACCGGTCTGCCGGCGATCACTCTTCCGGCAGGGCAGGTGGATGGACTTCCCGTTGGTCTGCAAGTGATCGCACCGGCGCAACGGGATGCCTGGCTACTGAGCGTGGTTGCCTGAGACATTGGGTGACCCTCGACGCCATCGGCTTGCACCGATCTGAAGCGCGTCGTGCCTGATTTGCATGAATCTGGCCCCGTTTTCTTCCTTTGATTTTGATTCAAACCACCTGAAGCGACAGGTTTAGTGCGTTGGCATGTTTCATGCTGTTGTATTTTTATTCAAGTTACTTGAATAAAAATATTGTCGGTTCAAGTGGAGTAAACACTGATGAAACGTCACGCACTCAAAGCGCTGTCCCTGTCGCTGATCACGTTGTTCGTAGCCTCCATGGCCCACGCGGACGATCTGTTGCAGCGGGTTAAAGAGAAGAAGGAAATCGTCGTTGCCACCGAGGCGCGTTTCGCTCCTTTCGAGTCGGTGGAGAACGGCAAGATCGTCGGTTACGGCGTTGATCTTATGCACTACGTTCTTGATGCCGATCTGCCCGACGTGAAGGTGCGTCAACTGGACCTGCCATTCCAGGGCATCTTGCCGGGCCTGGATACCCGCAAGTTCGACTTCGTGGTGACGTCAGTGACCGTGAACAAGGCGCGTTACGGCCAGTTCGCTTTTACCTTGCCGATCGCCGAGTCCACCGTAGCGTTGCTCAAGCGTGCCGACGATAACGACATCAAGTCGCTGTCTGACCTCAACGGCAAGGTGATCGGTTCGCAGGCCGGTTCCGGTCAATTGGCGGTTCTGCAGGCCTTCGATGCCAAGCTCAAGGCTCAAGGGCAGCCAGGGATCGAGCGCATCAAGGAGTACGTCAGTTTCGATGAGGCTTACGCGGATCTGGCCGCCGGTCGCCTCGACGGCGTGGCGCAGTCGTTGTCCAACCTTGGCCCGCTGATGAAATCCCGTCCGGGTGTGTTCGCGACACTGCCGGACATGGTGGGGCCGACCACTTATTTCGGGTGGGTCGGCCGCAAGGATGCTGACAGCGCGAGCCTGGTGAAGCTGTTCAGTGACGGTATCGCCCGTGCCAATGCCGACGGCACCCTGAAGAAGCTGCAGGAAAAATGGTTCGGCTTCACCATGACCCTGCCGACTGATGCCATGCCGGTTCCGACCATCTGAGCGGCGTGTCGATGAGCGATTTCAGCACGCGCTTCGCGCTTTACCGGCCCGCCTTGCTCGACGGTGCACTGACCACATTGTGGTTATGTGCGCTCGGCATGGCCCTGGGTTTTGTCATCGGCGTGCTCATTCACTTGATTGGCAATAGCCGCAGCCGAGGCGGTGCGGCGTTCGCCAGGGTGTATGTCAGCTTCTTTCGCGGTACGCCAATGCTCGCGCAACTGTTGTTGCTGTTCTACCTGCCGTCGGCGCTGAACGTGGATGTGCCGCCTTTGGTGGCTGCGGCACTGGCGTTGGCGTTGAACACCGCGGCTTACCAGTCGCAGATCCTGCGCAGTGGTTTTGCGGCAATCCCCAAAGGTCAGCTTGAAGCTGCTTCAGTGTTTTCCATTGGCAAATGGAAAACCCTGATGCACATCCAATTGCCGCAGGTGTTGCGGCTGACGTCGCCAGCATTGATCAGCGAACTGATCGACGTGATCAAAGTGTCGGCAGTGGTCTCGGTCATTTCCATCACCGATCTGATGCGGGTCAGTCAGCAACTGGTGTCGCAGACCTATCGCCCGTTGGAGGTTTATCTGGTCGCTGCCTTGTTCTATCTGGCGCTGACCAGTCTGCTCAGCGTGCTGGGCCGGATGCTTGAACGCCATTGGCAGGAGCGCGCCTGATGCAAGAGTTCGTGAGTTATCTGCCTGATTTTGGCGAGGCGCTGCTGGTGACCCTGGGCATCAGCCTGGCCGCTGCGATATTAGGGTTGATATTGGGATTCGGACTGAACGCATTGCGTCTGGCGTTGCCGTTCTTCTCCGGATTCTATCGGCTGTATATCTGGTTGATTCGTGGCACGCCGTTTCTGGCGCAACTGGCAATCGTCTATTTCGGTTTACCGGTTCTGGGCCTGCGACTGGAGGCGGTCGAGGCCAGCATTCTGTCGCTGGGACTGTACAGCGCAGCTTATTTCGCCGAGCTGTTTCGTTCTGCCTGGGCCAGTGTGCCAACGGGGCAAGTCGAAGCCGCCCGTGTTCACGGGATTTCTGCACGTCAAGCGTTCTGGCATATACAAGCGCCTCAGGCATTGGCCTTCGCGCTGCCGTTGCTGGGCAATCAGGTGATGCTGACCATCAAGGAAAGTGCCGTTACTTCGATCATTACGGTGCCTGAGCTGACCATGACGGCCGGGCGGATCGTTTCCACTACTTTCTCTTACGTCATGCCTTACGCCTTGCTGGTGCTGAGCTACTGGCTGCTGACCTCTGCGGTCGGCGTCCTGGCCGAGTACCTGGGGCGGCGCGCGACGCGCTATTTGCGAGGTTGATGCCATGAGCACGCTACCCCTTCTTCAACTGCGCGATGTCGGCAAGTCTTACGGCGCCAACTGTGTGCTCAAAGGTTTTGATCTGTCAGTACAGGCGGGCGAAATCGTTTCGCTGATCGGCCCGTCCGGCTCAGGCAAGACCACAGCACTGCGCTGCATGAATTTCCTGGAAACCTACGATGAAGGCGAGGTCTGGATCGATGGCCAATTGCTGGGTTACAGCGGGCCAGGTCGCAGCGCCAGCGACCGTGATAGCGAGTCCAAGATCGATGAGGTCCGCAAGCCGCTGGCCATGGTCTTCCAGCAGTTCAATCTGTGGCCGCACATGACTGTGCGCGAAAACGTCATGGCGCCGCTGGTGCTGGGCCAGCGCATGACCAAGGCCGACGCGCGGATCCTGGCCGATGCCGCGCTGGCGCGTGTCGGTCTGGCAGTCAAGGCCGATGCCTGGCCGGCGCGCCTGTCCGGCGGTCAGCAACAACGGGTCGGCATTGCCAGGGCGTTGGCGGTCAAGCCGCGTCTGATGCTGCTGGATGAGCCGACGTCGGCGCTTGATCCGGAACTGGTCGAGGAAGTGTTACAGGTCATTCGCAGCCTGGCCGACGACGGGATGACCATGGTGATGGTCACTCATGAGATGAGTTTCGCTGCGCAGATTTCCAACCATGTCGTGTTCATGGAGGCGGGTCAGATCGTCGAGACCGGCGCGCCATTGTCGCTGTTCCAGACCCCCAAGACCGAACGCCTGCAACGTTTTCTCACGCCCTGGTTCAACCGCAGCCTCACACCTCGCATAAAGGTCACATCATGACGGCACAACGTGTTCTCGACGCGGTATCCGTCGAACGCCTGCACGATTTGCTCGACACTCTGGCGTGTTTCGGACCGGGCGAGCAGGGCGGTATGAATCGCCAGGCGTTGTCTGAAGAAGACTTTCAGGCCCGCGCCTGGCTGATCGACAAGGCGCGACAGCTCGGTTGTCAGGTCTGGACCGACGGTTGCGCCAACCTGTTCATTCGTCGCCAAGGCCGGGAAGACCTGCCGCCGGTGATGACCGGCAGCCATATGGATACTCAGCCTGCCGGCGGGCGTCTTGACGGCTGCTATGGCGTGATGGCCGGGCTTGAGTGTCTTTATGCTCTGGAAGATGCCGGCATTCGTACCCTGCGACCGATTGAACTGGTGGTCTGGACCAATGAAGAGGGCAGCCGTTTCAGCCCCGGTGCCATGGGTTCCAGCGCTTATGTTGAGCCGACACGGCTGGACGCTTATCGAAGCAATCGTGATGCCGCCGGAGTCTCGGTGGGTGAAGCGCTGGACGCTCATTCGCTGCGCTTCGCCGATTTGCCATTACGCGGAAAGATCGACGCCCATGTATTCGTGGAACTGCACATCGAGCAAGGCCCGGTGCTGGAGCGGGCTGGCATCCCGCTGGGCGTGGTCACCGGTATTCAGGGTGTGCGCTGGTATCAGGTGCGCTGCAAGGGGGTGTCGGCCCACGCCGGGACCACACCGATGTCCATGCGTCGAGATGCGATGTTGTTGGCGATGGAAACGGTTTCGCGCATCGATGGCCTGGCGGACCGGCTTGCCGGTGACGAGAAACGCCTGACCTTTGGGCGCTGGAGTGTTCTGCCCAATGCCATCAACACCATTGCCAACGAAGCCACGTTCAGCATCGATTTTCGCCATGCCGACCCGGCGGTGCTGTCGGCTTTCGATGAGGCGCTGGCGGCGTGTCTGCCGCTGGATGCCGAATTGCAAAGCCTGTTCAGCCACGCGCCGATTGCATTCGACCCGGCGGTGATCGATGTGCTGGAGCAGGCCTGCGATGCCACCGGCCTCACACGACTGCCGATCCGCTCCGGCGCCTTCCACGATGCCATGTACCTGGCCAGCCATTGCCCGACCGGCATGCTGTTTGTCCCCAGCCGTGACGGTATCAGTCACAACCCGCTGGAATTCACCGAACCCGCGCAGCTGGAAGCGGGCGCCCAGGCACTTGCCTGGGGCCTGGTTTCACTCGCCGAACAACCGTAAACCAAGGAGTCACCATGACCAGCATCACCCACGCTCATGACTATCCGGCCTGCTGCCGCACCGACAATGGCTCTTCTCTGGGCGTCAACGCTACCCTCAACGAGCCGATTTCTGCCGACGGCACACCCGTGCCCGGAGAAATCTACACCGTACCGGCCCGCTGCGGTCGCGCGGTGCGTCTGAAGGCCGGTCAGGTCATCAAGATCATCAACACCCACGGTACTCAAGTCTGTGACACCTGGCTTTTCAATGCCGAAGACATGAGCGAGTTCCTGTCCATGGAGCATGCTCGCGCCCACTGCAACAGCATCATTCCGAAAGTCGGTGATGAGCTTTACAGCAACCGCCGCCGGGCCATCGGAACCTTGCTGAGTGACACCTCGCCAGGTATTCACGACACGTTGATGGCCGCCTGCGACCTGCATCGCTATACCAACCTCGGCGTCGAGGGTTATCACGACAGCTGTTCCGACAACATGCGCATGGCGCTGCAAGCCATTGGCCTGCGTTCACGGGAAGTGCCGCAGCCGTTCAACCTGTGGATGAACATTCCGGTCAAGCCGGACTACAGCGTCGCCTGGCTGCCACCGGTGTCCAAGGCTGGCGACTATGTCGAGATCCGTGCCGAAATGGACGTAGTGGTGGTAATGTCCGCCTGCCCTCAGGACATCCTGCCGATCAACAACCTCAATCCGCTGGAGGTTCAATTCTCGGTTCACGGCTGATAGTTGTCGTGTCAGTGGACGACAGACGTCTGCACAACCTAGGATGCCTGTCGTCACGCTTGCTTACATTTTCCATGAGGGACGCATGTCCAAACCCAGCAAGACCCCCACCAAGGCGCTGCATACCGATGGTTTGCCGAGCCTCGGCATTCGTCTGCGCCATGCGCGCAAGGTTGCCGGTCTGACATTGAAACAGGTGGCCGAGGCCGCCAGTTGTTCCGAAAGCCTGATTTCCAAACTGGAAAACGACGCCGCTTCACCCTCCCTGGCCATGCTGCACCGGCTGGCCCGCGCGCTGGGCAGTAACGTGTCCGAACTGACCTCCGAGGACTGGGTGTCGGAAGAGCCGATATTGCGTGCCGGATCGCGTCAGGTCAACCGCTTCGCCAAGGGCGGAAAGTCCGGCTACATCGACCTTGAGCGAGTAACCCATCCACAGAAGGGCAGCTTGTTGCAGGGCGATATCCATATTGTTGCACCGGGCATGATCAGCGAGATGATCGAGCATGTCGGGGAGGAGATGGGTTATGTGATCGAAGGGAGCCTCGAACTGACTCTGGGCGAAATCACCTACACACTGCGCCCGGGCGATTCGTTTCACTTCTCCAGCAATGTGCCCCACGGTTATCGGAATATCACCAGCGAGATCGTTCGGATTTTGTGGGTCAACACACCGGCTACGTTCTGATCCTCAAGCAGTATCAGCGATAAAAACGTTTGCACTGTGCAGAGGCAAATGGCGCGGTTTTAATCCCGGCCCGGTCGTCTGGCCAGGGTGTGGCTGGGGTATTCCAGAAACAGCGCGCGATAGGCTTCGGCAAAACGTCCCAGATGCCAGAACGAGTAACGCATGGCCACTTCGGCCACGCTGGTGTGCTGTGCCGTGGCCGCCAGCAGGTCCTGGCGGGCGAGGTTCAGACGGCGGGTGCGCAGCCAGGCGGTGGGCGCCATACCGACGCATTCGCCGAAGGCCCGACGCAGTTGTTGAAAGGAGGTGCCCGCGCTGTCGGCCAGTTGCACGACGCTGAAATTCTCGGTCGGGCAGGCACTGATCTGTTCGAACACCCGCCGCACGATCTGCCGTTGTTCGTGCATGCGCAAGCCTTTGCCGGATATCGGCGCGGGGTCGGACTGCTCGAGTACGTACAGACAGTCCTCGATCAATTGATCAGAGAGATGATTCGGTTCTGTGCTGCCTGCGTGCTGGGTCATGCGGGTCAGAAGGGCACTCAACCAGCCACTGAACAAGGCGCCGTGAGTGGATTTGAGCGGGGTCAGCAGCAGCTCTTCGAAGGTGCGATTGAGGTGGTGGGTGCCCAGGCTGTCCTGCCGGATCACAACGGCGATTTCCCGATAGTTCTCTGGCGTAATCCACAGGTTCTGGGTGCTGGCATCCAGCAGATACAAGGTCTGCTCGATCATGTCGAAACTGAACACCAAGGCGTCGCTGGGCGCCTTGTAGTACTGCTCGATGCGCGTGTTCATGTGCTCTTCGTACACTTGCACGCCACCGAGTTCAGCCTCTACCAGGCGTCCCTTGAATTGGCCCGAAGACATCTGTGCGTAATGCAGGCTCCATCCTGCGTTCGATATTCCCTGCTGATCGGCGGCGACGGTTTCAAATACCTTGACCGACATAGGTGACCTGCCCGAAGGCTGCTGTTTTGGTGGTGTCGGCACGATATCAGCCTGCTCATGGCCGAGCAATGACACGCTACGCCTGCGCAGACTTTCGAGCACCAAAATGAGGCGAGTCGGTTGCGCGAAAGTGGATAGACCGGGGCTTCAACGATCTTCCAACATAAGGGCCAGCACAGCGCTCGGGGCCGCCGCCCGGAGCACAACGAACCATCGCAGATGGTAGAGGCCCCATGGACAGCAGCGTGAAAGACCCACTTTCCGAGTGGTTGAAAAGCTACGGCATTACCGAAGTGGAATGCGTGGTCAGCGATCTGACGGGCATTGCCCGCGGCAAGATCCTGCCGACCAACAAGTTTCTCAATGAACACGGGATGCGCCTTCCCGAAAGCGTTCTCCTGCAAACCGTGACCGGCGACTTTGTCGACGACGACATCTACTACAGCCTGCTCGACCCGGCAGACATCGACATGACCTGCCGCCCGGACCCGCAAGCCGTGTACGTGCTGCCCTGGGCGCTGGAGCCCACGGCGATGGTGATTCATGACACCTTCGACCGCTACGGCAATCCCATCGAGCTATCGCCACGCAACGTGCTGAAGAAAGTTCTGGAACTGTATGCCGGGCAGGGCTGGCGTCCCGTCGTGGCGCCGGAAATGGAGTTCTACCTGACCCAGCGTTGTGCTGACCCCGACCTGCCGCTGCAGGTGCCTACGGGGCGTTCCGGGCGGCCGGAAAGTGGTCGGCAGTCGTTCTCCATCGAAGCGGCCAATGAGTTCGATCCGTTGTTCGAAGACGTCTACGACTGGTGTGAAGCGCAAGGTCTGGATCTGGACACGTTGATCCACGAAGACGGGCCGGCGCAGATGGAAATCAACTTCCGGCATGGCGACGCCCTCGATCTGGCCGACCAGATCACCGTGTTCAAGCGCACCATGCGCGAGGCCGCGCTCAAGCACAATGTGGCGGCCACCTTTATGGCCAAACCCATCACCGATGAGCCTGGCAGCGCCATGCACTTGCACCAGAGCGTGGTTGACATCAAGACCGGCCAGAGCGTCTTCAGTACACCAGAGGGCGGCCCAAGCGCGCTGTTTCTGCACCATATCGGCGGCCTGCAACGTTACATCCCCGAGGTGCTGCCGCTGTTCGCGCCGAACGCCAACTCGTTCCGCCGCTTCCTGCCGGACACCTCGGCGCCGGTCAACGTCGAATGGGGCGAAGAGAATCGCACGGTCGGGCTGCGCGTACCGGCTTCAACGCCTGAGGCCCGTCGTGTGGAAAACCGCTTGCCGGGCGCCGATGCCAACCCATACCTGGCCATCGCCGCGAGCCTGCTGTGTGGCTACCTGGGCATGATCGAGGCCTGTGACCCCAGCGCGCCAGTGCAGGGGCGTGGCTACGAGCGACGCAACTTGCGTTTGCCACTGACCATCGAAGACGCCCTTGAGCGCATGGAAGGCAGCGCCGCCTTGCGCCGCATTCTGGGCAACAAGTTCGTTCAGGGCTACGTCGCGGTCAAGCGTGCCGAGCATGAGAATTACAAACGGGTCATCAGTTCGTGGGAACGCCAGTTCCTGATGATGAGTGTGTAAGCGGAACCAATCTGTCCATTGATGATGAGCAATCATCAAGTCCAATCGCTAAGGAAAGGCCTCATGCCTGAAGCATTGCCACATACCGATTCCTACTACGCCGCATCGACCGGGCCAGTGCCCGAACGTGCCTCACTCGATACACAGGTGCAGGCTGACGTGTGCATCATCGGCGGGGGCTTCACCGGGGTGAACACAGCACTGGAAATGGCCGAGCGGGGGTTGTCGGTGGTGCTGCTGGAAGCCCAGCGCATCGGCTGGGGTGCCAGCGGGCGCAACGGTGGGCAGTTGATTCGCGGCCTGGGGCATGACGTCAGTGGCGTTGCCCGCTGGGTGGGAGACGATGGCGTGCGCTTCCTGCAACAGGCAGGCCACGAGTCCGTGGACATCGTTCGGCAACGGGTTCAACGCAACGCGCTGGATTGCGACCTGCGCTGGGGTTATTGCGATCTGGCCAATACCGCCAGGCACTGGCAGGGCTTGCAGGAGGAGCTTCACGAGCTGACCGCTCAGGGATACCCGCATCCGTTGCGTCTGGTGGAAAAGGACGCATTGCATGAAGTCGTCGCTTCATCGGCTTACGCCGGTGGCCTGATTGACATGGGCTCCGGTCATCTGCACCCGCTCAAATTGATTCTGGCCGAAGCGCGGCTGGCGCAGGACAGGGGCGCGCGCCTGTTTGAGGCCAGCCCGGTGCGGCGCATCGTCCACGGTCCCAAGGTGCAGGTGTTCACCGATTACGGTCAGGTCACGGCCACCAGCGTGGTGCTGGCGTGTGATGCGTTTGCGCAGGATATGGAGCCCGCACTGAGCGGCAAACTGCTGCCGGCCGGCAGCTACGTCATTGCCACCGAACCGTTGGGGGAGGCGCGAGCGAGGGCGTTGATTCCGCAGAACATGGCCCTGTGTGATCAGCGTGTGGCGCTGGATTATTACCGCTTGTCCGCCGACAACCGCTTGCTGTTCGGCGGTGCCTGTCACTATTCCGGGCGCGACCCGGCCAACATCGGCGAATACATGCGACCCAAGATGGAGCGTGTGTTTCCACAGCTTAAAGGCGTCGGTATCGACTTCCAGTGGGGCGGCATGATCGGCATCAGCGCCAATCGCTTCCCGCAGATCGGTTACTTGCCCAGGACGCCGAACGTGTACTACGCCCAGGGGTATTCGGGGCACGGTCTGAATGTCACGCACTACGCCGCGCGCATTCTGGCGCAGGCGATCGCTGAACGCGACAGTCGCGCGGTCGATCTGTTTGCCCGCGTACCGCATCGCACCTTCCCCGGTGGTGAACGCTTGCGCTCGCCACTGCTGGCGCTGGGCATGCTCTGGTACCGCTTCAAAGAACTCATTTGAGAGACATTCATGGATATCGTTTGCAGCAACCATCGCCGGCTGACTCCGGTTTTTGCGTACCGGTAATGCCAAGAGTTGTCGCGCTGGATCAACGCATCAAGTGCTCCAACCGGGCAGATATCGTGCAAGCGAGTTTTCTGCGCCATGGCGGGCTGTTCGGGTCGTCCAGCAGTTTGTCTTCATTGGCAAACGCACTCATGATCGCCTTGTATCCCAGCCAGCGGCAGGGCTCCGGCTCCCAGCGTGCAAGCGCAGCCACCGGCTGGTCACGAATGACCCAAGGCTGTTCCACTCTTTCGCTGGCCTTGCCAAGGATCAGATCGGCCAGGGTCTGGCCTGCAAGATGTGTCGCGCCTACACCTTCTCCGCCAAATCCACCGGCCAACGCGATTCCGTTTTGAGGGTCACATACCATATGAGGCCGGAAGCGACGGGCCATGCCCAGATTTCCACCCCAGGCATGGCTCAATCTCACGCCTTTAATCGACGGGAACAGTGACTCGATCAGGTGGCGACGCAGGCCGATCTCAGCCTCAGTCAATCGGAAATCTTCACGGAGGCGACCACCGAACTGATAGCCGCCCCGGGCGCCGAAAACGAGACGTCCATCCATCGACCGCTGGGCGTAAGTAACCTGGCGACTGTATTCGCTGAACGCCTGTCCCTTGCTGAGACCAATCTCTGCCCATTGGGCATCGGACAGAGGTTCTGTAGCCACTAACAGGCTCTGCACAGGTATCTGGATATGCTTCAGATCGCTGAACCTGGCGGCATACCCTTCGACAGCGGGGACAATCCAGTCTGCGCGAACCGTACCCCGCGCTGTATGCACTTGTCGGGTTCGCCAATCGGTGACAGGACTTCTGTCATAGATCGTGACACCTGATTTCTCGACGGCGCGAGCCAACCCGCGCACCAGCAGCGCGGGCTGGATGGTCGCGCAGTGCGGTGAAAAAACAGCACCGTAAGCGCCTGGTATCCGGATCTCACTGGCGAGCTGCTGTTGATCAAGCCAGACGTAATCCTCTTCGCTGTGCCCTTCAAGGTAGAGCCCGTCAAGGTCTGAACGCAGCCGATCGGCCTGTTCGGGATACCGTGCGGCGCAATAGAGGACACCGCCTTTGCGATAGTGGCAGTCGATTTTTTCGCGTATCAATACTTTATGAACTTCGTCAGGAATTCCTTTCAGTAAATCAAATGTCTGCTTGCGTCGGGGAGGCGGAAGGCCTTCGGCAAAGCGACTTTCGCCGAGCATGCCACCCATCAACCAGCCGCCATTGCGACCGGAGGCCCCGAAACCGGCTGTTTCCGACTCCAGAATGATGATCTTCAGTTCCGGCGACTGCTGTTTCAGGTAGTACGCTGTCCAAAGGCCGGTAAACCCGGCACCGATGATGGCGACGTCTGCATCAACGTCGTGCTCAAGAGCGGGCCGAGGGACAAGCGCGTCTCCCGATTGGTCCATCCAAAGGCTGACCTGCTCCCAGGTTTGCATCAGTAACTCCTCATGGCAGGCGTGCCCGATCATACCTCGCTTATAAAACGATCTGACCGGTACTGGTTCTGGCCTGGACGGACATTAGTCCCTGATCGGATCTGTCTGGGGGCGCTGGTACCATCCCCAGGGTTCGTTGCTGGTGTATTCGGTGATCTGTTTGGTTTCCAGGTAGTTGCCAAAACCCCACTCGCCAAGTTCGCGGCCTATACCGCTGTGTTTGTAGCCGCCCCAGGGCGCTTGTACGAATGTCGGTTGGGAACAGTTGATCCATACGATGCCGACGCGCAGGGCGCGGGCAACGCGTTGGCAGCGGGCGGTGTCGCGGGACATCACCGCTGCCGCCAGGCCGTACTGGCTGTGGTTGGCCTGGCGAATGGCGTCAGCTTCGTCGCTGAAGGTGCGCACGGCCAGCACCGGGCCGAAGACTTCTTCGCACCACAAGACACTGTCGACCGGTACGTCGGTAAAAATGGTCGGCTCGATAAACCAGCCTTTGCTCAAGTCCGCCGGGCGTTTGCCGCCGCAGAGCAGGGTCGCGCCATCGCGCCGGGCCTGCTCGATGGCATCCAGCACCTTGTGGTACTGCCCTTCACTGACCAGAGGGCCGAGCAGGGTATCGGCGGACAGGCCGTCGCCGATACGGATCCGTCTGGCCTGTTCCACCAGACGTTCGATCAGGCGCGGGTACAGCGATTCCTGAACCAGTAAACGCGAGGTTGCGGAACACACCTGGCCCTGATTGAAGAAAATGCCCATTAGCACCCATTCCACGGCGGCGTCGAGGTCGCTGTCCGCAAAAACGATAAAGGCCGATTTTCCACCCAGTTCCAGGCTGATGTTTTTCAGGTCCTGGGCAGCCGCCTGCATGATGCGTCGGCCGGTGGGCACGCTGCCGGTAAAGGCCAGCTTGTCCACGCCAGGATGCTCACTGAGCGGCGCGCCACAGCTTGCGCCAGAACCGGTGACCACATTGAGCACGCCATCGGGCAAGCCTGCGGCCGCAGCGGCGGCTGCCAGTTCCAGTGCGCTCAGCGGGGTGATTTCCGAGGGTTTCAATATGGCCGTGCAGCCAGCGGCCAGTGCCGGGGCAACTTTCCAGGCGGCCATCAGCAAAGGGTAGTTCCATGGCGTCACCAGGCCGGCGACGCCTATGGGTTCGCGCACGGTATGGCAGCGGAAGCGGTCGTCCGGCAAGGCCAGTGGCATCGCTTCGCTGCCCATGGCTTCGGCCATATCGGCATAGAACTGGAAGCAGCCGATGGCGTCGGCAACATCCCACTGCGCTTCCGCAAGAGGTTTGCCGTTATCGAGCACTTCCAGATGGATCAGTTGCTCTTTACGTGCTTCCAGATCGGCGGCCATGGCCCGCAGGTAGGCGGCCCGCTGGCTGCCGCTGAGACGGGGCCAGGGCCCGTCATCGAAGGCGCGGCGCGCAGCGGCCACGGCTTTGTCGATGTCCCGGGCATCGCCGGCTGCTACCTGGTGGAGGATTTCTTCGGTGGCCGGGTTGTACACGGCGAATCGCTCGCCACTTTCGGCGGGCAGCCATTGGCCATCAATATACAGGTGTTCGCGCATTGCCGTTCCTCAATCCTCTGGCGCCGTCGCGCCCGGTTTCAGCCAAAGCACGGAGCCTAGCCGCTGATGCTACCGAGGATGAAGAGGGCAGGCATGGCTGCGGCCTTGCAGCGGGCCCGCTGGGACCTCAATCGTTGCTGATTGTCGGGGCCTTGCCCAACTGCTGCAGGTACAGCTTGGGCGACAGACCGGTGTGTTGCTTGAAGCAGCGGTAGAACGTGGACAACGAGTTGAAGCCCGCCCCATGGGCGATTTCGTCGATGCGCGACGGCGTTTGCGCGGTGTGCAACTGGTCCAGCACTTCCTTGAGACGCAGTTGGTTGAGCAAGGTGTAGAAGGTCTGACCGCGAACCTGGTTGAGGAAAAACGAAATCTGGTTGCGCGTATAACCCGTGGCGGCGGCGACCTTTGGTAAATCCAGCGCCGGATTCAGATAAGGCCTGGTTTGCTGGAAATACTGTTGCAGGTCGTTGGCCATGGCACCCACCTGGCGCGCGGACAAGCCCAGACGGCTGACTGTGTCGTTGCCTTCGCGGGCGGCGGGCTTCTGCGCGACATTGCTGACCAGCACCGCGTATTCGTTGACCTTGAAGATCAGCCCGTCACGCACCGACAGGGCCTCGATAGCACTGATGGACACCAGGCCATCGCTGCCATTGAGGGTGAGTTGATATTGCAGCACTGCGGTATCGCCATCGATCAGCAAACGTTCCGTGTACGCCTGCAACTCCTCGGCACTGACGGGCATGCTGGCGGCCAGGTAGTCGCGCAACTGGGCTTGGGCGATCCGGCGGTTCTGCAACATATCGTTGTACTCAATGGCCGGGTCGTACAGTGCCATCAGCGCATCCAGGTCGCGGTGCTTCCAGGCCCGGTGATAAGCGAGGATGACCGAATGGGTAGCGGCTCCGGCGGGGTCCGCCTGGAAGGTCGGGGCAGCAGGCAGATCAAGGACTTTCACAACAGGCTCCTGCACATGAAATTCAGCCAGGCGCATCAATCGCTGAGCGCCGCGAGGTTTGGAGTATTCCAGAACTGTCGCATTTCCGCGCGTGCCCGCTGCAAGGTGCGATGCCTCGCCAACCCCCTGGAGTTTCCTTTAGAACGTGTACACACCTTTGTTACAGAGCACCTGTGCATGTCAGTCGATCAACCCAACCAGGCCCTGTCTGCAGCCCGCCCATATCCCTTTTGGCAAGATACCCGCGCCAATGCCGAAGTCGCCCCCCGGCTGACCAGCGATATTCGTTGCGACATGGCAATTGTCGGGGGCGGCTTTCTCGGTCTATGGACCGCGTTGCTGGCTCGTCAGCGCTGGCCTCAGGCAACTATTGTGGTGCTTGAGGCCGGGCAGTGTGGTTTCGAGGCCAGTGGGCGCAATGGCGGTTTCTGTGCGCCGAGCATTTCCCATGGCGTATCCAATGCCCTTAAACGCTGGCCGACCGAGGCCGAGCAGTTGGTCCGTCTTGGCCGGGAAAACCTCGTCGCGTTTGCCGAGGACTTGCAGCAGTACGGGTTGCAGGTGGAGTTCGAACTGGCCGGCAAGCTCAATGTCGCCAGCCAGCCTTGGCAGGTGGATGGCTTGCGCGCGATGCAACGCAACTATCAGCGGTTTGGCATTGTTTGCGAGTTTCTCCAGAACGACGCACTCAAGGCGCGGCTGAATTCGCCAGCCTATGTGGCCGGGGTGTTCGAGCCTAACTATGCCTTGCTCAACCCGGTGAAAATGATCGGCGAACTGCGCCGGGTGTGCCTGGAGCAGGGCGTGCAGTTGTTCGAGCATTCACCGGTTACCGCGCTGCACAAGGACGGCAATCAGCAGATGCTGCAAACCGGTATGGGCACGGTCAGAACCGCCAGGGTCGCCTTGGCCACCAACATTGCCCCACCGTTGCTGGGTGGGTTGAAGTCGGCGGTGATTCCCATCTATGACTACGCCCTGACCACCGAGCCCCTGGACGAGGCTCAACTGGCGGCCATTGGCTGGCGTGAACGCTATGGCATTGCCGACAGCGGCAACCAGTTCCACTACCTGCGCAAAACCGCTGATAACCGCATTCTCTGGGGAGGCTACGACGCCATCTACCACTATGGCAGCCGTCGCGATGAGGCCCTGACCCATCGTCCACAGAGCTTTCTACGCCTGGCCAGGCAGTTCCAGGCCACTTTTCCGGCGCTGGCCACGGTGCAGTTCAGCCATGCCTGGGGTGGCATCATCGATACATCGGCACGCACCACGATGTTCTGCGGCAGCGCCGCCAACGGTCAGGTCGCTTATGCCCAGGGTTTTACAGGTCAGGGTGTCTCGGCAAGTCGCTTTGCTGCCCTGACGGTACTTGATCTGCTCGAAGGAAAAAGCAGCGAGCGCACCCGACTGGCGATGACCTCCACCGCGCCTTTCCCATTCCCGCCGGAGCCGCTGCGGTTTGCCGGAGTGAGCCTGGCGCAGCGCTCGCTGGCCCGTGAGGACCTTACCGGTCACCGTGACTGGCTGCTCAAGGGTTTTGACGCACTGGGTATCGGCTTTGATTCCTGATTTTCACCCTGAAACGGGAGCGACCATGAGTACGCCTGCGCCACAACACGTTATCGATTTTACCAACGCTGAACTGGCCCCGGTCGAGTTCGAAACCAGCGATCCGTTGCTGGTCGATACGCCTTATACCTGTCGCAGTTGGCGGCATTTTGTCGAGCCGGGCAAGCAGGCCACTGGTGGCATATGGGAAGCACCAGCGCATCTGGAGCGCTGTGAGGTTGACTACGACGAACTGTGTCACCTGCTCGAAGGTCAGGTGCGCCTTACCGACAGTCTGGGAGTTGCCCGTGAGTTCAACCCAGGCGACACCTTTGTAGTGACGGCCGGCTTCAAGGGCACTTGGGAAAATCTCGGTTTTGTGCGCAAGGTGTTCTTGATCCTGCGCCGATGATGCCTAGCCGATCCGCTCGATCAGCTCCAGTTCGCGCATCAGCCAGTCGGCGAAGGCTTTGGCCAGTTCGTTGGCACCCCGTGGCGGCATGATGATGAAGTAGGGGTGGGGCGCGGGGAATTCGATATCGAACAAGCGAATCAAGGTGCCTTGGGCCAGTTGTTCGCCAGCCAGAATATGGTCGCTGATGGTAATGCCGGTGCCAGCGATTGCCGCGCCGATGGTCAAAGCGGCATCCGGCAGGTAGATGTTCTGTCGGCCTTGCAGGCTGGGAATACCAGCGGCCAGAAAGTAGCGGCTCCAATCGTAGCCATCGTCCTCGTGCAGCAGCACCTGGCGGGCCAGATCCCGTGGCTTGCGCAGCGGTTCAGTGCCATTGAGCAGGCGAGGGCTGCACACCGGGAAATACAGAATGTCGCCGAGGGCGGCAATGCGCTGGCCTTCGATTTCGCTGTCGCCAAAGGAAATCACCATGTCCGCGTTCTGGTTGGCGTGCTCGATGGAAAGTAAATGCAACGACACATCGGGATAGTCGCGCAGGAACCGTTCCAGCATGCCCGAGATGCGCGCGAGCAATGCCGGAGCACAGGCAATGCGCAAATTGCCCGAAGGCGTGGCAGTGGGGAGGGCGGTCTGGATATCGCGCAACTGTTCGAAGGCACCGTTGACCAACTGGCTAAGCTTGCGCCCGGCTTCGGTCAGATGCACCCCCTTGCTGTGGCGTTCCACCAATGCCACTTGCAGTTCTTCTTCGAGCTTTTTTATCTGATGGCTGATGGCGCTGTGAGTCACGTGCAGTTCCAGCGCAGCTGCACCGGTACTGCCTTGCCTGACCAGTGCCTCAAAAGCGCGCAAAGCGATCAGCGAGGGTAATCTGCGTGTAGCTTTAAGGTGCATTTTCAGGACTTTTTAGTTAGTTAAATTCACATCAAACCTAGAAAACAAATCATTTGATGTCAATTTAATTTACCGTGACGATAGGGTCACAAGAAGGCGCTCAGCAGCGCATTGAGCACGAGGTACTTCCCATGTCGGTTTCCCATGAGCATTTCGTCGACCTGTTGCAGCTGGGCAAGTGTTACGGCGAAACCCGTGCCTTGAGCGATCTGACACTGCATATCAAACGCGGCGAATTCCTCACCTTGCTGGGGCCGTCCGGTTCCGGCAAAAGCACCACGCTGATGATGCTCGCCGGCTTCGAGCAGCCCACTGAAGGGCAGATCAAATGCAACGGTCAGGACATCACCGGGCTGCCCGCCGATCAGCGCAATTTCGGCGTGGTGTTCCAGGGTTATGCACTGTTCCCCCATATGACGGTGGAGCAGAACATTGCCTACCCCCTCAAGGTGCGCAAGATTGCCCCGGCAGAAATTATCGAACGGGTTGGCCGCATGCTTGAGCGGGTAGGGCTGGAGGGCAAGGGCCAACGGGGCATCCAGCAGCTTTCCGGTGGCCAGCAACAGCGTGTGGCCCTGGCTCGCGCTCTGGTGTTCGAGCCGCCGCTGCTGTTGCTCGATGAACCGCTGTCGGCTCTCGACCGGCGTCTGCGCCAGGAAATGCAGGTGGAGCTGGCCCGTATGCACAAAGAATTCGGTACCACTTTTGTGTTCGTCACCCACGACCAGGAAGAAGCCCTGGCATTGTCGGACCGTGTCGCGGTGTTCAACCATGGCCGTCTTGAGCAGTTGGGGACGCCACAAGAAGTGTATGAGCGGCCAGCCAGCCGCTTTGTCGCCAACTTCCTCGGGGATACCAACCTGTTGGGCGTCAATGGCATCAGCCGCCAGGGCGCTGCCATTGTGTGCGACTACCAGGGCTTTCCACTACGGATAACCCAGGCGGTGCAGCGCCCGTTGCCGAGGGCCAACAGCGAGAGCTGGCTGGCCATTCGCCCCGAACATATCGATTTGCAGCCGCTGACCCAGGTCGGCAGCGGCAATGGCGTGGTGGCGAAAATGGAGGCCATTACGTACCTCGGCACCCATGTCAGCGTTGATTTGCGCACCGCCGGTGCACAGGCCATCGCCTTGCGCATTCCCGTCAGCCACCCCTTGTTAAACAGTCTTGAGCGGGGGCAGCCGTATTGGTGCTCCTGGTCCCAGCAGCATGGCCATCTGATTTCCAACTAATAACAACATTTCTATCACCTGCCGCCACTCCTCAAGGGGAACATAGATGAAAGACAAACAGCGCTTTATCGATGACGCCGTAGAAATCGCTCAGCATCGCGTGGAGGCCGGTACGCTCAGCCGACGCGGCTTCAACCAGATGTTGATGGTGATGGCTGCAGCAGCGGGCATGGGGCCCTTGCGTGGTGCATTTGCCGATGACGGCTCGCTGGTGGTGGCCAACTGGGGTGGCGATGCGGTTCCGGCGTTCGAAAAGAGCTTTCAAGGTTTTAACGCGGCCAGCGGCTTGAAACTGCAGGTCGACGGCAGCGGCCCGACCGAGGGCGCTGTCAAAACCCAGGTCAACAGCGGCGCCGTGCGTTGGGACGTATGTGACGGTGAGATGTATTCCTCCTATCGCCTGGGCAAGGAGGGCGTACTGACGCCCATCGACTATAGGGTGGTCGACAAGTCGCTGATCGGCTACGGCGATATCCATGAGTTCGGCCTGGCCAACTACAGCTATAGCTATGTCATCGGCTACGACGCGAAGAAGTTCGGCAAGAACCCACCGAAAAGCTGGGCCGATTTCTGGGACGTGAAGAAGTACCCCGGCAAACGCACCCTGTACAAATGGATGAGCGCCAACCTCGAATGCGCGCTGCTGGCCGACGGCGTTGCCCCGGCGCAGCTCTATCCGCTGGATGTCGACCGCGCCCTGCGCAAAATCAAGGAACTGATGCCTCACGTGGTCACGCACTGGTCCACCGGCGCCGAGTCGCAGCAGTTGCTGCGCGATGGAGAAGTGACCATGGGACAGATGTGGCACACCCGCGCCGAGCTGGTCAAACAGGACACCGGCGGTGCCGTCGATTGGACCTTCGACAACGCCATCGTCGCACCTTCGGTGTGGATGGTGCCGAAGAACAATCCGGCCGGTGCTGCCAACGCGATGAAGTTCATCGCCTATGCCCTGCGCCCGGAAGTGCAGGCACGGCTGATGGAGGTCTACAACATGGGCCCGGTCGACTCCAAGGTGAACAGCCTGTTGTCCGCCGAACTGCAGCGCATCAACCCGACCGCGCCGGACAACCTCCGCAAGCAGGTGTCGATGAACAACCTGTGGTACGCCGACCACTACAGTGAAACTCTCGACCGTTATCTGGCCCTGATCGGTGGCTGATATGCGTATCAGTTTCCACGGCACGCTGCGCATATATGCGCTGCTGATCCTGCCCTTGCCCGTGCTGATTCTGGTCGGCTACCTGCTGCCGACCCTGGGGGTGCTGCGCTGGAGCTTCAGCCTGCCGCAGGTGGGTGTGCAGAACTACGTCAGCATCCTCGACAGTGTGGCGATTCAGACAGTGATCTGGCGCACTCTGCGCATCTGCCTGCTGACCACCCTGATCAGTGTGGCCATTGCTTATCTGATCGCCTTTCGCTGGCGCTTTGCCTCGGTGCGGGGGCGCTTGATGATCGAGCTGTTCGTGCTGCTGCCGTTCTGGCTGTCGATGCTGATCCGGGCATTCGCCTGGCTGGTGCTGTTGCGCAATGACGGTCTGATCAACCAGACCCTGCTGACCCTTGGCCTGGTGGATGAGCCCCTGGCGCTGGTGCGTAATGAAGTGGGAGCGCTGATCGGCATGGTGCATTTCATGGTGCCTTATGCCGTGTTGCCGCTGCTGTCTTCCATGCGTCAGGTCGATGACAGTCTGCTCAAGGCATCCAGCAGCCTGGGCGCAGGGCGCTGGATGACCCTGCGCAATGTGTTCCTGCCGCTGACCCTGCCGGGTGTGGCAGCCGCATCGGCCACGGTGTTTGTGTTCAGTCTGGGTTGCTTCGTCACGCCCGCGCTGTTGGGGGGCGGCAAGGCGGCCATGCTGGCCGAGAGTATCTATATCCAGATGTTCCAACTCTCCAACTGGGGCCTGGGCGCCGCCTTGAGCATCGTGTTGATGGCGATGGTCGCGGTCTGTGCCGTGGTGTTCGGCAAGCTGGTGGGTATCGGGCGGTTTACCGGGAGACAGGCATGAGTACGGGACGCACCTTGAGTACCCCCAGCCCGATGGTGGCTGAACCCCGGAGCTACAAACCGCCGGTGAACATCGCCAGGCTGCTGTCGATTGTCGCCATGCTGTTGGTGGCGGTATTTCTGCTGCTGCCGATTCTGGTGATCGTGCCGCTGTCCTTTGGTGACCAGCGTTACCTGGCATTCCCCGACGGTGCCTGGTCGTTGCGTCACTATCTGACGCTGCTGGATAGCGCCTGGCTGAGTTCGATTCTGCAAAGCCTGGGGCTGGCGGTGGTGGTGGGCGTGGTCAGCACGGTGCTGTCTTTCCTGTTCGCCACCGGCATCTGGCTGGAGCCGCGTTATCGGGTGGTGCTCACCGCCACGGTATTGCTACCGATGGTCGTGCCGCAAGTGGTATCGGCCATGTCGATCTACTACCTCGGTGCGTCGGTCAAACAGCTCGACTCACTGATTGGCGTGGGCTTCGGTCACCTGATGATGGCGTTACCGTACTCGCTGATTGCCATGCTGGTGGCTTACAGCCGGCTGGATACCGGTCTGTACAAGGCCTCGCGCTCATTGGGCGCCGGGCTGGGCATGACCATTCGCCAGGTGCTGATGCCCAATGTGCGTAGCGGGTTGGCCGGGAGCTTTTTCATGGCCTTCATCATGTCCTGGGAAGAAGTGGTGGTTACCCTGTTCACCAGTGGCCTGCATGTCATCACCTTGCCCAAGCGCATCTGGGATGGCTTGCGCTACAACCTTGATCCGGCCATCGCGGCTGTGTCCACCCTGATGGTGTTTATCACTCTGGTGGTCTTGCTGGTGCGCATGTACCGGCACGACCACACCTCCTCACCGGGTCGCTAGCCGGGCCAGGCTTCACCGCTGCATCGATTGAAACCAAGAAAAAACGAGCACCTTTTCCCTAAGGAGGGATTCCTCATGATGACTGCTTTTCCGTTGCGCACTTATCGTCAACGTATCGAGGCTGTAAAGCGCCGCATTAGTGAGCGTGGGCTGGATGCACTGGTGATCAACTACCCGGACAACATCAATTACCTGACCGGCTTCGACAGTCTGGGTTTTCTCTGGTACCAGGCGTTGATCATCTCGCCGAAACTGGCCGATCCGATCTTCCTCACCCGCACGAGTGAAGAGCCGTGCACCTATGAGTTGTCGTGCCTGGAAGAAGGGATTTTCTACGATATCGCCAGGCAGGACCCGCTGCGCATCGTCGCCGACTCGCTCGAAGGCCTGGGGTTGAGCCAGGGTCGCATCGGTCTGGAGATGCAGGCCTCCACCTTCAGCGCCCTGCAATACACCACCTTGCTGCGGCATATGCCCAACGCCCATTTCGAAGACGCTTCGGTGGTGGTCGCCGAAGAGCGCCTGATCAAGACGACCGAAGAGATCGAATACCAGCGCACGGCCGCGCGCATGGCCGACCAGGGCATGCGTGCAGCTTTTGAAGCGCTGCGCCCCGGCATGTCCGAAGTGCAGATTTCCGGCATTGTCGCCAAGGCATTGGGCGATGCGGGCAGTGAGTACGCCGCGATCAGCCCGATGTGTGCAACTGGCCGACGCAGCACCATGACCCACGCAATGCCGCACCGCCTGACCATCAGCCCTGGCGATGTGGTGATCCTCGAACACGCCGGGGTGTGCAATCGCTACCACGCGATTCTGATGCGCAGCGCGGTCATCGGCAAACCCACTGCACGGGTGCGCGAGGTGTCGACCCTGCTCACCGAAGCCTTCAATGCCGCCATCGACATCGCCAAGCCAGGCACACCGGTGGGCGAGGCCAACCGGGTGTGCAACGCGATTCTCGACCGCATCGACTTGTCGCGCACCCGCGTGCACCGTATCGGTTACAGCCTGGGCCTGGCCTACCCACCGACCTGGCTGGAAGCAATGATGGTCGACGAGGCCGATGACCATGTGTTCCAGCCCAATATGTCGTTCTCCATTGAGCCAAACCTGTCCCTGTACAGCGAAGGGTTCGGTCTGAAGCTGGGCGACACCGTGCTGTGTGGCAAGGACGGCTCGCAGAGTCTGTCGCAGATTCCACCCGAGCTGCACGTGATCGACTGAGGATGATGTGATGACCCCATTGATGGATGTGTTCTGGCACGACGATGTCCTGCGCCATGACACTGGTTACGGTGTATTCGAAGCACCGCCCAGCGATCTGTTGGAGTTCCAGACTCAGCACCCGGAAAGCAGCCCGCGTCTGGTCAATATGCGCGCGTTACTGCACAACGGCCCCGTGGCCGAACACCTGGCCTGGCACGCAGGACGCCATGCCACCGAGGCCGAGCTGCTGCGTTTTCATACGGCGGATTACTTGCATGGCATTGAGGGCGCCGATGCCCAGGGCCGCCGCTTCAGCGGCACGACGCTGATGAACACCGGCAGCCTGGCCGGGCTGCTCGCTGCAGCGGGCACCAGCATTGCCGCCGTGGAGCAAACCCTGGCCAGCGGCCGTCCAGCCATGGCTCTGGTACGCCCGCCGGGTCACCACGCCGCGCCGGCGATGGCCGACGGTTATTGTTTTTTCAATAACGTCGCCGTTGCTGCCCAGGCGGCCCGTGCTGCCGGCATCGAGCGAGTGGCTATTGTGGACTGGGATGTGCACCACGGTAACGGCACCCAGGCCGGCTTCTATGCCGACCCTGGGGTGCTGACGGTCTCTCTGCATATGGACCACGGCGCCTGGGGCCCCAGCCACCCGCAAACCGGCGCGGTGGATGAGCGCGGCGAGGGCGACGCGGTGGGTTATAACCTGAATGTTCCGCTGCCCATGGGCTCTGGTGACGTGAGCTACGAGCTGGCCTTCGAGCGTTTTGTCGAGCCGCTTATCAAGGCCTTTGCGCCACAGTTGCTGATTATCGCCAACGGTCTGGACGCCTCGCAGTTCGACCCCAACGGCCGACAGTTGCTGACCATGGCGGGTTTCAACAGCCTGGCGATACGTGCGCGGCGGTTGGCGGATCAACTCTGCGAAGGGCGGCTGCTGGTGGTGCAGGAGGGTGGCTACAACCCGGCTTACAGCGCCTTCTGCCTGCACGCTGCGGTTCAGGGGTTTATCGGCCGCGAATCCAGTCTCGCTGATCCGTTAGCCTATATGCCGACTTTCGAGACCCGCAGCCAGGCCGATATCCAGGCGCTGGCAGTGGCGATGAACGCAGCAGGGTGGAGGTTTTAAACACATGGATATGTGAGGAAATATTTGCTTGTCGTTGACTGGAACCTCGCGACTACGACCAGCGCACTGAAGTCAGGCTGATCGTAGCCGAGGGTATTCCGGTCAACCGGATGGTCCAATAGTACTGACATCCACAAGCCGTCCTTGGCAGGAGAAATCAATACACCGCGATATGCGAATCCGCGCGCGGTTCGGTGCCGCCGCAGAGCACGCCGGTCTGCGGGTCGCGGATGATGATCTGGCCGCGTCCGTAGTCAGTCAGGTCGCAAGCCACTTCCACCTCGTGACCGCGCCGCGCCAGAGCGAAGGCAAGATCGCGCGAGGCGTTCTGTTCGATGCCCACCTTCATTCCGCCCAGCCATTGCCAGCGTGGGGCATCCAGCGCGGCCTGAGGGTTCAGGCCGAAGTCCACCAGGTTCATCACTACCTGCACGTGGCCCTGGGGCTGCATATAGCCGCCCATCACGCCGAACGGACCGACCGCCACGCCATCCTTGCTGAGGAAGCCCGGAATGATGGTATGGAAGGTCTGCTTACCCGGCTGCAGGCTGTTGGCGTCGCCGGGGTCGAGACTGAAATCCGTGCCGCGGTTCTGCAGGGCGATGCCGCTGTCGGGCAACACCACGCCAGAGCCGAAACCGTGATAGGCGCTCTGAATGAAGGAGACCATGTTGCCTTCGCCGTCAGCAGTGGCGATGTACACGGTGCCGCTGGCGTGCGGATCACCATGCGCTGGCTGCCGGGCGCGCTCGCCGATCTGCGCGCGGCGGTGCGCAGTGTAGTCGTCGCTGAGCAGCGTGCTGGCGGCCACGCGCATGTGCTGCGGATCGGTGATGTAGTGCAAACCGTCGGCGTAGGCCAGCTTCATCGCCTCCAGTTGACGGTGCCAGGTGAGCTGGCTGTCGCGCTGATCGAAGTCGAATCCCTGGAGGATCTTCAGAGTCATCAGAGCGATCAGGCCCTGGCCGCTGGGTGGGATTTCCCAGACATCATAACCGCGGTAGTTGACCTTGATCGGCTCGACCCATTTAGGCCGGTAGCCGGCCAGGTCAGCCGTGCTCAGATGGCCGCCACTGGCTGCGGCATGGGCCGCCAGACGCTGTGCGATGGCGCCGCGGTAGAAACTCTCGCAACGGGTCTCGGCCAGTTCGGCGAGGGTCTTCGCCTGAGCCGGGTTACGAAACAGCTGGCCGGCACGTGGCGCCTCGCCGTCGATCAGGTAGGTCTCGAACCAGGTCTCCAGGGCTGGCTCGCGCTCGCGGCTTGCCTGGTATTCCTCTTGGGCGATGCGCCACTGATAGGCGACCACCGGCGACACCGGGAAGCCGTCGCGGGCCAGGGCGATGGCCGGCTGCAGCAACTCGGCGAAAGGCAGTTTGCCGAAGCGTTCCGACAGCTCGGCCCAGGCCGACGGGCAGCCTGGCACCGTCACTGGCAACCAGCCGTGCACCGGCATCTTGTCATGGCCGGCGGCCTTTACCGCCTCAATGGAAATTGAGGCCGGAGCACAGCCGCTGGCGTCCAGGCCGTGCAACTGGTCTTTGATCCAGACCAGGGCAAAGGCGTCGCCACCGATAGCGCAGCCGGTGGGTTCGACGACTGTCAATGCTGCCGCCGTGGCGATGGCCGCATCAATGGCGTTACCACCCTGGCGCAGCATGGCGATGCCGGCCTCGGCTGCCAGAGGTTGCGAGGCGGCGACCATGCCGTTGCGGGCGAAGACGCTCTGGCGTTGGGATGCGTAGGGATATTCGTGGGCAGAGAACTTAAGCATGGTTAGGCTCATGGATGAAGGTTATTGACCGGTCTTGATGCGGGTCCATTCGCGGGTAATCACTCGCTGGATGTTGGGCGGCAGGTCAGCGGACACAAATAGCTTGTTGATCACGGCGTCGTCGGGATAGATGCCGGGGTTGTCGCGCACCTTGGGATCGAGCAGGGTGGTGGCGTCCTTGTTCGGGTTGGCGTAGCCGACGTAGTTGCTGACCGGGGCGATCACTTGCGGCTGCAGCAGGTAGTTGATCAACGCCAGGGCGCCGGTCGGGTTGCTCGAGTCACTCGGGATGGCGAGCATGTCGAACCACAGGTTGGCGCCTTCCTTGGGGATCACGTAGCGGATGTCGATCTTCTTGCCGGCGTCCTTGGCGCGGCTCTGTGCCTGCATCACGTCGCCGGAATAGCCGATGGCCACGCAGATGTCGCCGTTGGCCAGGTCGGTGGGGTAGCGTGAGGAGTGAAAGTAGGTCACCGAGGGCGCGAGTTTCTGCAGCAGCGCCGAGGCCTTCTTGTAGTCGTCCGGGTTATGGCTGTTCGGGTCCAGGCCCAGGTAGTGCATGGCCTGGGGGATGATCTTCACCGGCGCGTCGAGGAAAGCTACACCGCAGCCGTGCAGTTTGGCCAGATTCTCCGGTTTGAACACCAGGTCCCAGGAGTCCAGCGGTGCGTTGTCACCGAGGGCTGCGCGCACCTTGTCGTAGTTATAGCCGATGCCCACCGTGCCCCACATGTAGGGCACCGCGTACTTGTTGCCCGGATCGGCGGCTTCCAGACGTTGCATCAAGCGTGGATCGAGGTGTTTCCAGTTGGTCAGTTTGGAGCGGTCCAGTGGCTGGTAGACACCGGCCTTGATCTGCTTGGGAAGGAACTGGCTGGAGGGCACCACCAGGTCGTAGCCGGAGTGCCCGGAAAGCAGCTTGGCCTCGAGCATCTCGTTAGTGTCGAAGACGTCGTACTGGACGTTGATGCCGCTGTCCTTCTGGAAGTCCTTGAGGGTTTCCGGGCCGATGTAGTCGGACCAGTTGTAGAAACGCACCAGTTTGTCATCGGCCTGGGCGGTGGCACAGGCGAGGAGGGTGATGCAGCTGACCAGCAGAATTCGGTGATGCATGGTCTTTCCTTGTCTAGAGAACGCGGCTGAGGAATTCCCGCGTACGTGGGTGATGGGGATTGCCAAATACCTGGGCCGGCGGGCCTTCTTCGATGAGCTCGCCTTGGTGCAGCACTACCACGCGATCGGCCACTTCGCGGGCAAAACTCATCTCATGAGTGACCACCACCATGGTCATGCCTTCCTCGGCGAGTTCCTTCATGACTTGCAGGACCTCACCGACGGTTTCCGGGTCAAGGGCGCTGGTGGGTTCGTCAAACAGCATTGCCTGGGGCTTCATTGCCAGCGCCCGGGCGATGGCAACCCGCTGTTGCTGACCGCCGGACAACATCGACGGGTAATGGTCGGCTTTCTCTGCCAGGCCCACTCGTTTGAGCAATGCCTGCGCCTGTTCCACTGCCGCCGCACGCGGCACGCCAAGCACGTGCATCGGAGCCTCGATGATGTTTTCCAAAGCGGTCATGTGCGGAAACAGGTTGAAACGCTGGAACACCATGCCGATGTCGCGGCGGCGTCGGGCGATATTGCTTTCCGAGTCCCGTACCAGCTTGCCTCCGGCGCGCTCGCGGTAGCCCATCAGCTCGCCGTTGACGCGGATGCTGCCACCCTGGATATCCTCCAGCAGGTTGATGCAGCGGATGAAAGTGGTCTTGCCCGAACCTGAAGCGCCAATCAGCACCACCACTTCACCACGGTGCACGTTCAGAGATACGCCCTTGAGAATCTCCAGGTCGCCGAAAGCCTTGTGTACCTCATGAGCCTGAATCACCAGGTCTTTTACGATCGGTATCATCTCAACGACCCCTCAGCAGTTTCATGGCCTGAGGGCCGAACATTCGGCTCGGCGCCGGGGCGTGTCCCTCGGACTTGCCGAAGCGCTTCTCCAGCGAGCGCTGGAAGAAGCCCCAGAGGGTGGTCAACAGCAGGAAGTAGATGGCCACCACCAGATACAGCTCGAATACGCGGAAGGTCGCCGAGGTGACCATCTGTGTGCTCAAAAGCAGCTCCTGTACGCCAATCACGCTGACCAACGTGGTGTTTTTCAGCATCACGTTGAACTCGTTACCCAGCGGCGGCACGATCACCCGGAACGCCTGGGGCAGAACGATGCGCCGCATCAGTTTCGGGAAGGTCATGCCCAGCGAACGCCCGGCCTCGTACTGGCCCCTGTCCACCGCGCCGATTCCCGCGCGGATGATCTCGGCCATATAGGCGCCTTCATTCAGGCCCAGGGCGATGATCGCCGCCTGGATGTTGCCCGGCAGGATGAACAGCCCCAAGTCGAGGTCTTCGAAGCGGAACACCCCGCCGGCGGCCAGCGCCGTATAAAGGAAGACGATCTGCACCAGCAGCGGCGTGCCGCGTATCAGCCATACGTAAAAACGAACCGGGTACTGCAGCAGCGGATTGGACGAAAGCCGCATCAGCGCCACCAGCAACCCCAACACGCAGCCCAGAAGCATGGCGGAGGCGGCGATCACGCATGTCAGCCACAGGCCATACAGATATACGTCAGTCGGCCTCAGCAGATAGTGCCAAAACACGTCCCAACTGAAGTTCATGCTCCGCCCCCCATCGTCAGGGGATTACCCTCGCCAGGCTTCAAGCCATCGCCTTCGACCTTCCATTTGTGGAACAGCTTTGTGTAGCTGCCGTCGGTCTGCATGTCCTGGATAATTTGCTGGACCGCAAGGCCTAGCTCACGATCATCCTTGCGCACGCCTATACCGGTAAGAATTTTTGCGAAGGCGGGTACGGCGTCCTCGAACAGTCCCGGGGCCAGTTCCTGGTAGTAGCCCGAAAACTCCACGGTGGTGCCATAGGCATCGACCTGCTGGATGCGCAGGGCCTGGAAGGCGTCGGTGTCGGTATTGAACAGTACGATCGACATCGGCGCCTTGCCCGCTTTGGCCAGCGTTTCGTTGTGCGCTTCCAGCAGGCTTCTGATAGTCGATCCATTGAGGACGGCAACTTTCTTCCCGGACAGGTCGTCGAGACTGTGGACGCCTTTGGGATTGCCATGCGGCACTACCACGGTCTGGCTGGAGTTCATGTAGTTGACCATGTCGATCACCTGGCGCCGCTCAGGCTTGTCGAACAATTGCGACATACCCAGGTCGCACTGTTTGGCGAGGATCGCCGGGATCAGCCCGGCGAAGGGCGTGACGCGCCACTCGACCTTCTTGCCCAGGCGTTGGGCGATTTCGTTGCCGAGGTCGACGATCAGCCCGTCGGGCTTCTGCTGCGCATCGAAGAAGGCCAGCGGCGCGCCGTCCAGGCCGCTGCAGTAAACCAGCTTGTCGACATTTTTCAGACGCTCGGGCACGGCCACTGCAGCCAGTGCCGAAGGTATTGCGTAAGCAAGGGCCAACATCGCGAGCAGATTCTTTCCTGGGATCATGGTTTTCCTCCGGAGGGGTTACGAGCAAGAAGGGGCAGTTCGGTTGGTAGCGGTGTTTGGCCAGTAACGTCGGGGCCAGCCCGGAGAAGGACGCCATCGGCCATTCGATCTTCTCCTCAATGACCCCGCGAGCTTCTGCGAGGTGTCGTAGAAGCTCCGGCGTTATGGGCCGTGTCAGACGCCTGTTGCTTCGAGAAACCTGAGCAACGAGGGCACCGTGCTTTCAATGTGCTCGCAGAGCACCCGCTCGGCTTCGCGGGCATCGCCTGCGCGCAGCGCATCAAGGATTACGGCGTGCTCCTCCCGGGCGCTCATCGGCTTGTCGACGTGCTGCAACCACAGGCGCATGTGCGGCTCAATCACTGAGTACAGGGCGTTGATCTGGCGTAGCAGGCGCGGACGTTCGGCCAGACTGCAGACATATTCGTGGAAGGCGCGGTGACGGCTGACCCATTCGGAACTGTCGTCGCGATAGTCGTCCATCTCGTCGAGCAACCGTTCCAGATGCGTCAGGTGGCGTGCGGTAAGCTTGGGCACGGCGAGTCGGATGGCCAGCCCCTCGAGCGCGCTGCGCATATCGAAAACTTCGCGCATCTCCTCCAGGTTGAGGCCGCTGACGATAGCCCCGCGATTCGGCCGCAGAGTCACCAGGCCCTCGGCGGCCAGGCGACGGAAAGCCTCACGCACTGGCATGCGACTCATTCCAATATCGTTGGCGATGTCTTCGGCAATCAGCCGATGGCCGGTGCGGTACTGCCCCTTGCAGATGGCATCCAGAAGGTAGCCGTAGGCTTCTTCCTCGGCAGTCACGGGTTGTCGATTGTAGTTGGGTACTAAGCGCATAGGAGGGTCACTTTGTATTTTTGTATCCAATAATGCATTTATCCAAAGCAGAAAATGTGCCAACGAAAAGCAGACAACTACAACCAATTGATTTGAATAAAAATTCGATTTTCTTCAAAAACAAAAAGAATGACGGGATGGGTAAATCGGCCACGAAGGTGCACTGCGGGAATGCACAGTGCACACTTTGGTTACACATGCTCGTCAATGGCACCTAACGGTACGACGAGAATGCACATGCGGTAATGCGTATCGGGAGGTCAGGTCGATGCAGGGAGGGAAGGGCCCCGCCCGGAAACCGTGGCGGGGTTTTTCTTCATATCAACCTGATACTTGAGTGCTAAAAGTCAGCGCCAACCAAGTTTCAAGAAAACCGGTATGGTAGTCCGCTGTTGCTATTGCAGGATCATTCACCAACGCCTGATGCAGCGGGATAGTTGAAGCGACGCCCTCAAGTTTCATTTCGCAGAGCACGCGTTTGAGCCTGCCCAATAGCTGACTTCGACTTTCATCCCAAACGATAATTTTACCGAGTAGCGAGTCATAGTACGGTGGGACCTTGTAGCCGGCGTAGAGCATCGAGTCGATCCTCACACCGGGACCGGCAGGCCATTGCAGGGACAAAACCGTACCTGGGCTCGGCATGAAATCGCGCGCAGGGTCCTCGGCATTGATTCTGCACTCGATCGCAGCCCCCCGTAGATAGATGTCTGTTTGCTTGAACCGCAATGGCTCGCCTCCGGCGATCCGAATCATCTCGCGGATCAGATCGATCCCGGTCACCATTTCCGTGACAGGGTGTTCGACCTGGATACGTGTGTTCATTTCAATGAAAAAGAATTCTCCCGTAGCGCCATCGAACAGATACTCCAGGGTACCCGCACCGCTGTAATTGACCTGTTTGGCCAAGGCTACTGCTGACGCGCAGATACGTTCGCGCTGCTCATCGTTCAGCGATGGTGACGGTGCTTCCTCCCACACTTTCTGCCGCCGACGTTGCAATGAGCATTCACGGTCATAACAATGCACAACCGATTTACCATCACCGAGTATCTGCACTTCGATATGGCGCGCTCGTGCGATGAAACGCTCAAGGTACAGGCCGCCATCCCCGAAAGCTGCGAGCGCCTCCCTGCTGGCGGCCATGAACAGGTCGCTCAATTGCGTTGCATCACCCGCTACCCGAATTCCCCGTCCGCCGCCGCCTGCCGCGGCTTTGAGCATGACGGGATAACCCACGACCTCGGCGACCGCCAGCGCTTGTTGTGCATCAGCGATAATGCCGGTACTTCCTGGCACAGTCGGCACACCGGCGGCCATTGCGGTTTCGCGCGCCCGTGCTTTGTCGCCCATCAACGAAATAGTCTGTGGCGTCGGGCCAATGAAGACCATACCGGCATCCATCACCGCTTGCGCGAAAGCTGCATTTTCACTCAGAAAACCGTATCCCGGATGGACCGCGTCCGCTCTTGAGGCCTTGGCCGCCGCGATCACTCGAGCGATGTCCAGATAACTCTTACCGGCTTGTGCCGGTCCGATTTCAATCGTTTCATCTGCCAGCCTCGCCGCAAGGCTGTCGACATCCACTGCGCTATGCCCCAGTACACAGGCGATATTCAATTCCTGTGCCGCACGAATGATACGCACGGCTATTTCGCCACGGTTGGCCACAAAAATTTTTGACAGCATCAACATCATCTCCACAGGCACAAAGATACTCGGAATAAGCACTCTCTGTTAAAGTACGTTTTGCAGCCCCGCTGCCGGTAACTGGCTCAAGGCGAGTGTAAATAGTTCAACTGCCACCTCCAGTAATTGGAATGCATAGACACACGTATTTGGTGATTGGAAGACAACCAATGAAGAAAATTGAACAAAGAACTTTGACCGATCAAGCTTATGACGAAATTACCCTCGGTATGGTCTCCGGCCGCTTTGTTCCCGGCCAGCCACTGATCATCAGGACACTGGCGGACGCCTATGGCATATCCGCAACGCCTATCCGTGAAGCGCTCCAGCGATTAGTGGCTGAACATCGGCTGGAAATGCTGCCTAATCGATCCATCATTGTTCCGGTTATCTCCAAAGAAAAATATATGGAGCTGGCACTGATACGCAGAGCTCTGGAAGGCCTGGCGGTAGAACTGGCGACACCCAATATAACCCCCCATGACCTGATCGAGCTGGAGCGCGTATTACGCGCTATTGACAGTGCGATACAGGCCGGTAGTTCCGATGACTATGTAAAACTCAATCAGCAGTTTCACTTCATGATTTATGAAAAGTCCAATTCTCCGCTCCTGCTTAAAATAATTCGCGACCTGTGGAGTCGTGTAGGGCCTGTTTTCAATCAGCTCTTCAATGCTCCAGACTTTGTTGAAACTGCCAATGCCGAGCACGAAAATATTTACGCCGCCTTGAAAAAAGGAAATCCTGTCGAAGTGCGCGAATCATTGCTGCAAGATATTAGCGTCAGCGCCGGCTCGCTGCTCAGGGATTAGAAGCCACGTCTTAATCAATTTCGGTCCATCCGTACAAAAAGTATCCAGAACAACCCAAGGAATAATGGCAACGTCACCAACAGCACCAATGTCGTCAGCGAAAAGATAATCGGCACCTGCGATTGTTGTGAGGAAGCCATGATCCAGTTCCAGACCGGCATTGTCTCGGTCGTTCCTCGTAGAAACAGCGTTCTCAACATTTCGTTGAATGACAGCAGAAAGCCGAACAGACCGGCGCCGACAATTCCAGGGCGTAACAACGGCAATTCGATATCTCGGAATATCTGCCAGGCAGAGCCGCCCAAGTCTGCTCCGGCCTCGATCAGTCGATGATCGAATCGTATCGTCAGCACCAGGATAATCAGCAGTGCAAAAGGGAATGCCCAAATGAAGTGGCCCATGGCGATCGACCAGAAACCCAGTTTCATTCCCAGTACGCTACGGGTCAGGATGAACAGTGCGGCCCCCATCGACATGCCCGGAATAAACAATGGCAGCGCCAGCACAATGAGCATCCGTCCAGGCTTCCTGGCGCGGGGCAAGGCTCGGCCGATATAGGTAGCGCTGATTGCGCACAATGAGCCGATCAGCAAGGCGGTCAACAAACTGATGCTGAACGGCTTGAGCCATTGGGTGTTGTTCAATAGTGCCCGGTAGTGATCCAGCGTCAGCGGCAAGGGTATTCCGGACAACGGTTGCTCACTGACCGACATGATCGCCAGCCACACCAGAGGGAAATAGATCAATAGCAGCATCAACCCGCCCGCGCACTTGGCCAGCATTGGCCAGCCTCGCCAGTAGGTCCAGGAGTGATGGGGTTGCACACACATCGGGCTTGAATTCGGCATGGTGTCAACTCTTGGGAGAAAAGGAGGTCGAAGACCTGTTTCCGAACAGCCGCATTGCCAGCATGAGTAGTGCAACCAGGCCTAGCAGGATCACGATGATCAAGGTGGTCAAAGCGGCGAGCACCGGGTAGCGCAGGGCGGAATAGGCACTTTCGATGGAGTTGCTCAACAGGTTCACGAAGCCGCCGCCCAACATGCTGGGCTCGACCCACGCAGCCATGGCGGAGCCGAACGTGAAGAGCGAACCGGTAATGATGCCGGGCAGGGCGAGGGGAATGATGATGCGCGTCAGCGTCTGCAGCGGGGAGCCGCCCAGGTCATTGCTGGCATCGATCAATGCGTCATCGATCAAGGTGATAGCCATATACAACGGCAGCATCATGGTCGGGAACAGGCTGATGATGATGCCGAAATGAACGGCCCACTCGGTATACAGGATTCCAGGTGAGTTCTGCGCAAGTACACCCATTGCTTTCAACAGACCGGTGACCCATCCCGTATCCCCCAGCAGCGCTCGCCATATGATGGTTCGGGAGGAAATATCCAGGAAAAACGGAATGGTCAGCAGCGCCAGTGTAATAGCCTTGATGCCCTTTGATGGGGTGCCCTTGGCGAGCCAGAGGGCAAACACGAATGCCAGTACCAGTTCAATGACCGTAACCGTGGCGGCGATTCTCAGAGTGCGCAAGATGACTTCAAAACGACCCGATTCAAAAATCGACGCCCAGGTATTGAAACTGAACGTATAGACGGTGAAGAAGGATTTGGTCTCGAAGAAGCTGTAAACGATTACGCCTCCCAGCGGAACAATGACGACCAGAAACCATGCGCTCATGAAAAACTTCAAGGGCCAGTCGATATTTTTCAACAGGCTTCGCCAGGCAGGTCCATACATCCCTGAATCCAGGGCGGTCAAGGGTTTGGCCGGATCAAGTGAAGCATTCATAGGTGTACCTCTATTTGATTGCGCTCAAGCAGCAAGGTGTTGCTTGAGCGCTTATCAAGCGCTGGGTCATACGGTCGATCATGCCTGCCAGTGCTGATCAGGCATTAAGGAACCGCTGCCACTCTTCTTCCATGGCGTCCGAATTTGAAGGTGTCGTAGTGCTGACCAAGGGTTTGGAAAACTTGCGAGCGATCTTTTTCTCTGTTGCCGTCAGTGCGGCAATCTCTTCAGTACTCCAGCCATTCTCCTTGGCGTAGGCCACGCCCAGGTCCATGTTCGGACCGGCGTAACCGCGGTCACGAGCCTGCAGCGCGCGGTATTCTCCACCGAGGAAGTAATTGAGCACTTTGTAGATATCATTCAGGTTATCGCGGTGAGCGGCTTGCGCCGGCAGGTAGGCCCCATGCCCCCACTTGTAATAGCCTTCCTGGGTGTAGGCATAGCGTGTGGTGTTGGCCCCGCGTTTGGCATTGACTTCCTTGACGGCCGGCTCCCAGCAGTTGATGACATCGACTTCACCGTTGGAAAGCAACTGCACTTGTTCTTCGAAGGATGAGTGCAAGGTTCGGAACTGGCCGGCTTTTTTGCGCTGTACCAGGAAGTCGACCACTTGGCGGGTTTCTTCCGGTTTGAGATCTGCCGGATTGCTGAAGGGTTTACCGGTCTTGCTTTGCAGGTACAACGCCGCCATGGGCAGCGAATAGCCCCAGGTGCGGTCGTATGCCACTCGGCCGTGAGTCTTGTCGTCGTCGAAAACCAACGACCATGACAGGTCTCGCTCGTCGGTGGGCGTCAGGCCCAGCTTCTCTGGAACGTAGCCGAAGCTGTCAGCGTTACCGATAACCGGTACACCCCACTGTTTGCCTTCGGCATCCTGCACCACGCGGCTGTGTTTCCATTCGTCGGCCGTTCGATTCCACAGCGTCAGCTCCGGGTGTGCGATATCGATCGGCAGGTACACGCCGCGCGGCCCTAAAACGTCCTGGGTGCCAGCTTCAAAGATGAAGATATCCGACTGATCGCCCAGGCTCGACGCGACCACGTCACGCAAAAACACGCCAACGTCGTTGCCGGTACCCTTGAAGTCCATTTGCACGCCGATGGACTTGGTCATCACCGACCAGTCACGCAGCTGTGCCGTGGTCACGCCGTAACCTCTTACCACGGCGGACGCCGCCTGGGCCATACCGCCCCATCCTGACAACGCGGGTAACGCAAGCGCACCGGTGCTCACTGCCGCGACCTTCAGAAAATCACGACGCGACCATTCTAATTGCGAACTGCTGGAGTATTTATCTGGCATGACAAGCACCTCGGTTTGCTGGCGGATTGATTAAAGCGGGAATGCGATGGAATCCCGGGCGTCCCAGACAACGGCACAGGCCTGGGCAGGATCACTGGCCCTACCGTCCCAGTTGCGTAACTTGAGGCGTCCGATCGGTGTTTCGGCGATGCGCTCGGAATACTTTCCGCGATAGGTGGATGGTGTCGCCGTGCAGGGGATCGAATTCACCGAACCCGACGCCTCGCTGCTATCGGCCAGGCGCAATCGTTCTGCACGAATGGCCACGCCCACCGCCATCCCGGCGTTCAAGGCTCCCTTGCCCATGCGGGTATGAACCTGCGTGCCGTTACTCAATTGCACGGTCGCGAGATCGGCATTGATCGAGAGCACCTGTCCTGTGAGGGTGTTCTCAAAGCCCATGAATTCGGCCACGAAGAGGTTGTCCGGGCTGTCGAACAACTCGACGGGAGGACCCACCTGTTCAATGCGCCCCTTGCGCATGAGGACGACCCGATCGCTCATGGTCAGGGCCTCCTCTTTGCTATGGGTGATGAAGATGAACGTCATACCCAATGAGCGCTGTATTTCGACCAGCTCCGATTGCATATCAATGCGCAACTTCTCGTCCAGCGCTGCCAGCGGTTCATCCAATAGCAGCAGGGAAGGCTTGATGACAATTGCGCGAGCGAGCGCCACACGCTGTTTTTCGCCGCCGGACAATTGCGTGATGCTATTGCCCGCCTTGGCGGCGAGCCGTACCAGCGCGAGGGCCTCGTGTGCCTGGCGCAATGCATCCGTGCGATTGATACCGCGCACCTTCAAGCCGTAAGCAACGTTTTCCTCGACGGTCATGTGCGGGAACAGGGCATAGTTCTGGAACACCGTCGTGCAGCTGCGCTGTGCTGGCGGCTTGCCGACGACGCTTTGCCCGCCGATCTCCAGCTTCACCACTGACTGGGCCTGCTCCAGCCCAGATATCAGCCGCAGAATGGTGGTCTTGCCCGATCCGCTTTCGCCCAGGATCGACAGGAACTCGCCTTGCTCCACGCGCAACGAAACATGGTCCAGGGCCAATAGCGAACCGTAGTGATGCACTGCATCCTGAATCTCCAGGATAGGAGCCTTTGCTGCCATATTCATATCTCTAGCCTCGAAGCGTTCATGGGCCATCACCTGTACTCGGCAGGGCTGATTACGGTGTTGGTCTGCAAAATGGAGCCAGCAAAGGAAAAGGCGTTGAGCACCGCCTGTTCAATCAGCACCAGCGGGTCTTGCAGCCCGGCCGATGGGAGTGTTGTCGGGTGCCGTGGGTGTTGCGCCGCGAAGGCCAGCAATGCTGATCTGGCCGCCAGGATCGCCGGCTGCGACGGGTCGGCTGTGAGCCGGTACGCGGCCGCCGCAAGCGCGCCGCCACCGCCGGCAACCGTTCCTCTTTTTTGCGCCAGGGTCACTGAGGCAAGCACCCGGCGCAGTTGCGCGGCTTGCGCATCGGCTGACTGGCTGAAGGCTGCACCAACGACGATTTGCGTCCACGTTCCGTTCAGGCGGGCGAGCCGGCGCCGGGCGTGTTCCAGATCGAAAGACAGGTAGCGGCTGGCGCGAATATCCGCCGCAATGGCCGCACGCCGCATCTGCAATTCGTACTGTGTGCCCTGGGGCGCAAAGAACACCGCACGGCCTAAGGAGTAACGCAGTTCACTGCTGCTTCCCAACATGGCCGGTCGCACAGCGTCCAGCCCGATAGCCACCCGGTCAGCCACCAGTGTGGCGCCGCATGCGGCGGCGAGGTCTTCCAGGCCGATGGCGGCGCGTGGCCCGGCTTCAGTCGGGGATAGCGCGATCAAGGAAAAGTGCTCGGTGGTCTGGTTGGCCCGCAACAACGCCAATGCCTTGGGGCCGAAACCGCGGGCAACGATGACCAAGGACTTCTGGCGCGCAATGAAGCCTTCGATCACCGGTATCAAGGCGCCGAAATCATCGATCACTTCATCCACGACCAGCACGCTGGGAACGCTCAGTTGCAACACTTGCGTCGCCGTCGATGGCAATCCCGCCAGCTGCGCCTCGTAGACATAGCCCTCGGTTCGATTGACGCGAATCCCTTCATGGCGGGTAGTACTCGTGATCTCCACAGCACTGCCTTCACCGGCCAGTTCCAACGCCTGGGCCAGTACCTCTGCCTGCTCCGGCGTGGCGCCTGCGCTGCGTGCAACCTGCAACGCATCGAATGCTACCGTCTGCGCCCGCAAAGCATCCCGTATCTGCAGCGCGATGCCGTTGTAGCACCGGCCAATCGCGGTCAGGTTCGCGCCGTAACCGCCATGACGTATGCCAGCCTCGAGCAGCAGGCCGATCAGCATCGCCAGTCGTGCGGTACCGTCGCCAAATTCACGCTCAAACGCCTGCAAGTCATCGCGCAGCAATTGATGGGCGGCACTCGGAAAGCCCGGCATTCTCAACATATGGCGCGCGATCTCCAGCCCACTGGCAGCGCTGCACGGGTGATTGGCAATCTCAGCCCATACCTGCCCGCCCTCGGGACCATAGGCCAGGCCGATGGCATGACAGACAGGCGCCAGGGAGGCCACCAGCCTTGCTGCTGTACTGTCGTCGGCACTGACAATCGTCGCCATATTCATCGCTCGATGGACTTAAAGTTGATCTTTCAACGTGTTGTAGACCACTCGGGCAATCTGCACCGCGTTGGGTGTATCGGAGTGAACGCAGACCGAATCGGCAACGACGTTGACGTCCTTGCCGTTGACCGACCGAGTCACTCCATGGGCCACGGCGCGCCGCACTTTCTCGGCGACCACTGATTCATCGACCGCGTCGTGAGTCATGGAAATGATCTGGTTGCCGTCGTCGTCGTAATCCAGGTCGGCATAAAACTCGCATTGGAACGCCACGCCCCGGCGGGTGAACACCTCGGTCATCTGGCTATTGGCACAGCCAATCACAGGCAGATCCAACGCCAGCGCCGCGTCGGCAATGCCCTGGGCAACGTGCTCAAGCCGTTGCGCCATCCCCATCAACGCACCGTGCGGTTTGATGTGCGATATCGGCACCCCTTCGGCACTCAGGAACGCCTTCAGCGCGCCAGTCTGGTAAAGCACAAGGGCGGCGACTTCTTCGCGTTTCAACTTCATTTCCCGGCGGCCGAACCCTTCGCGATCCGCCAGGCCGGGATGGGAACCAATAGCGATGCCATGGAGCTTGGCGGCCCGAACAGTGCGCCACATAGTGGTGGGGTCGGAGGCGTGGAAACCACACGCGATATTGGCGTGGGTAATGAAGGGCATGCAGGCTTCGTCATCCCCCAGATGGTAGATGCCGAAAGATTCACCCATGTCGCAATTGATCGTCAGCTTGCTCATGTCGTCCTCGTCTTTAACGATGCGTGGCCTGTTTGGGGTCGGTTCTGTGTTGGCGAAGCCCGCCGGCTATGATTTCGGTTCTATCTCACAAAGCGGCTGATCCATCTCGATCGCCTCTTCCGTCTCGACCAGAAAGCGCAACAGGACGCCGCTCTCTTCGGCGATGACCGGCATGAACGATTTCATGATTTCCACCAGACCGATGGTGTCGCCAGCCTCGACGACATCGCCGATCTGCTTGTAGGGCGGAGCATCGGCGCTTGGGCAGCGATAGAACACACCGGGCACTGGCGATTTGATAATTGCCATGACTGAACTCCTAGTGGCTGGCAGCGGCAATCACCGCCTGCAGTTGATCGAGGAAGAAGTCTGCGTTGTCGTGGTTGAACACCAGTGGTGGCCGGATTTTAAGAATGTTCGCATCCGGGCCGGTGGCACTGATCAGTACGCGGCGCTCGCGCAGTTTGTTGACTAGAGTGGCCGTCAGGGCGGCATCCGGCTGTTTGTCGGCGTCGACGATTTCAACGCCGACAAATAGCCCTGCGTGCCGCACGTCGCCAATGACCGGGTGATCAGCCATGAGTGAGCGCAGGCCATTCGCCAGGTAATCACCGACTACCCTGGAATTGTCCATCAGCTTTTCTTCCTGAATGACCCGCAGGACGGCGTGCGCGGCCGCGACCGCCACTGTGTTGCCGCCAAAGGTATTGAAGTAGCGCACTTTGGCGCCGAACTCCTTGAGCACCTGCGGGCGAAAAACCACTCCTGCGACCGGATAACCGTTGCCCATGGGTTTGCCCATGGTGACGATGTCCGGGATCAAGCCGTGGCGCTGGAAACCCCACATGTTTGTACCAGTGCGGCCAAAACCGGATTGCACCTCATCGGCGATGTACAGCGCACCCTCGGCCCTGACTGCCTCGACCGCGCCAGTCAGAAAGCCTGCGGGCTCAGTGAACACGCCATCACTGGAAAAAATCCCGTCACAGATAAACGCAGCAGGTTTGATGCCATGTCGTTTCATATCCGCAAGCGCCTCTTCCACATGCTTGCGCAACTGAGCCCCGACATCTTCCCCAGCGTTGCGATAGCTGTTGGGAGCCGGCACGGTTCTGACGTGCGAGGCGACTCCAATGCCCATTGATGGCGAGATCTCGGCGATAGCCTTGGTGACGCCGTGGTACGCGCATTCAGTCACGATCACGCCTGTACCGCCGGTGTAGGAGCATGCGGTGCGAAGCGCCAGATCATTGGCCTCACTACCCGTACAGGTGAGCATGAGTTGCGACAGCTCATCCGGAAATGTCGCCAGCAGGCTCTCTGCGAAGTCGAGGATGCTCTCGCTCAGGTAACGTGTATGCGTGGACAGCGTCGCGGACTGCTTGGCGATGGCAGCGACCACGCGTGGGTGACAATGTCCCACCGAAGCGACGTTGTTGTAGACATCCAGATAAGCGTTGTCGGCATTGTCGTACAGCCACACGCCTTCGCCCCGTACCACATGCAAGGGGTTCTGGTAGAACAAACGATAGGCGGGGCCAAGTAGGCGTTCGCGGCGCTCGATGAGATGCTGGTCTTCGTCGCTGAGTTCGGCACCGCCGGGCCGGTAGGCATTGGGCATCACATGATCGTGCATGTCAGATTCCTTGTGTGGTAGGTAGGCATGCCCACAGGCCGCCATGAAACAGTCGGTTGCAGTCTCGACCGATATTCCTTCAAGACATTCCAGCCCTGCCCATGCAGAGGCGGCGTTACGCACGATGTACGCACGGTTTTCCGGGTATCGCTGAGCACGCCAACTGGTAATGAGCACCGTGGTTGCCAATCGGGCCCTGATCAGGTCCAGCAACAGCTCCAGTTCCAGGGGCTGCAAGGGCAGGACGCGGTGGTAAGCCGAAATGAACTCGACAATGTTTTGCAACGGATCGACAGCCTCGCGTTCCAGTTGGTAGGAACAGGCCACCGCGACCTCATGAATCAATGCCGTATGCACGGCGTCCCCCAAGTCGAGGATGCCGCTCACTGTTGAGGGCGCTTCGGGGAACACCAGCAGATTGTGCGGGTTGAGGTCGTTGTGGATCAGTTGGCTGCGCAATGTTGCAAGGTGAGGGGCAACCACTGCGTCATAGCGATCAAACACCGCATTGAGCCTGGCCCGCTGGCCCGCGTCGTCGATGGTTGTGATCAACGACCTCAGGTGCGCAAACTGCTTGAGGTCCCAGAGCAGCACATGGTTTTCAGTGGCCGGATGGCTGAAGTCGGCCAGCGCCAGATCCATGCGTGCCGCTAACCGCGCAATCTCGGTACGTTGCGCCTGACAGCGGGCGACGGTGTACAACGGCACACCCTCCAGCCAGGTAAACAGACGCATGACCACATTGACACCTTCACCCACCTTCACCCTGATGTCGACGTCGCCCTCCAGTGCGGGAACGATACGCTGCAACGGAATCTCCGGATCGCGCAGAGCGATGTGCTCGAACGCTGCGCTGCTCAGATTAGTCACCTGCGCGGATTCGTCGGGGTTGGCGAATTTCAATACGAACGAGGTGCCTTGTGCAGTCGACACACGGAAGTTGGCATCACGCTCGCCGCCGAGCGATTGCGCCTCCACGACCAGGCCGTAATGCCGATGCACCAGTTCAGTGGCTTGATCCAGCGACACCTTGGGCGGTGGATTGGACAGCAGCGAGTCGACCAGAAAATCAGTGACAGACATCTACAGCTCCGTGGGAAGTGAAGGGGCGTGTTGAAAAGGGTTTATTGCGGTCTCAATACCGACTCGGTAATCATCAGGTCGAGCTCATGGCGCGAACGCTGCGCTTGTTCTCGCGATACCTGACGAAACTGCAAATGTTCGTTCGGGCGCAGTTGCCCCAACTTCCAGAATTCGCCACTGGGTACCGTGAAGGGGTTTATGAAACCACCCGTGCTGGGCGCATCGTTGATCAGGATGATCGGTGTTTGCCCTGCGAGGTTGACGGCGCCGAGCGGATAACCATGGTCGATGATGTTCGAGGGATCTTGTCCGTGCTCCGCCGGTTTGTTCAGCGCCCGTTGTGAAAATGTGAAGACCGGGCCGCTGAGGCGCAGGCCGGTGCGATTGCTTTGCGCCTGTACTTTCCATGGGGTGCTGAAAAAATCGGCTACCGAGGCGCTGCTCAGCCAGTCATCGTTCGGGCCGGCCACACATTCCACGCTGCGGCTGTGTTCACTGCCGATTGCAGGCCTTGCCTCCTGTGGTACTTCGTGCAGCGTACCGATTGCCGGGCTCGGACCAAGCGGCAGCGCCTGTTGTGCCTTGAGCGCATGACCACCAATCCCGGCCATGTGGAACACCGCGCGAGAACCCAGCACCGGGGGCGTACAGATGGCGCCCGAGAAGGCGATATAGCTGCGCATGCCGACCCTGGCCCCCCGCAGGGCGAGCACCTGACCTGCCTTGGCCGAGACAGTGCGCCACATGGGCACCGGTACATCGTCCAGGACAGGCGCCATATCGGCACCGGTGATGGCCAGTAACGTGTCGCACTCCAGGCGCAACGTCGGCCCCATGACCTGGCACTCCAGCGCGGCCATGTCCCTGTCATTGCCAACCAGCAAGTTGGCCAGGCGAAAGGACCAGAAATCCACCGGCCCCGAGGGCGGGATTCCTTGTTCCCAGAAACCCAATCGGCCGGGCAACTCCTGAACGGTTGTTTCCAGGCCAGGCTTGAGAACGGTCAAGTGTCGAGGTGCACTCATGCTGTTTCTCCCGCGCCAAGGGCCTGGAGGCGCTGTTTCCATTGTCGGTAACGGGCCATCGAAAATGTCTGGTACTCGATGCACTCATGTTCATAGTGACCGGCTTCAACCGATTGCTCGATCCACTCGAATTCATACTGATCGATGGGTACGAAACGAACGCGATCCCCCGGGCGAAACAGAACGATATTGTCCTTGAATGCGCTGAGCCGCTGTTCGCGGTCGAACGTTGGCAGAGGGGTACGCCCCAGCAATTGATAACCTCCCGGCGTGCGATCGGGGTAAATACAGGTCAGCGCTCCCCCCAGGCCAATGGCCCCCTTTGGTGTCCAGGTGCGGGGCGGGTTGTACTTGGGCGCGACGATCCTTGCGCGATCATCCAGCGCCATCAGGGAACACAGTCCGGGCCAGAAACCCAGGGCGGCTACCCAGTGTTCCGTTGTGCAATGCAGGCGGCGCAGCGCGTCTCGCCCGGCCAGCCCGTTGGCGGCACAGATCAATTCCGGATCCGGCTGTTTGTCTGGATGACTTGCCCGATAATCCGCAATACACGCGTCTGTCCAAGGGTCGAAATACATCACCGGGATGTTGAACAGGCGACTGGGCATTTCCATGTCCTGGGACTGACTGGCCAGCACAAACAGCCCACCCACTTCCTGCACCACGTCTTCGTAGACAATCACCTCAGGGTCGTAGGAAATCTGCAACGAGGACAGCGCGGGTATCAACTCGACGATGCCTTTGATCGCGGCCTGCCTTATCACCAGGGCAAACTGATGCACGAGCATGTTCAATTCGAAGCTCATGCCATTCCCAAGTTCGACCTCGATGTAACGGTCTGCTCCTGGGTAGAAGCGAGGAAATTCGTATGTCATGTACTGGCCCTTGTGTTACGTAGGTCAATCCAAAGCGAGATTGATATATGATATGTCATCGTAAGCACATCCTGTGCCAGAAGGCCGACGCTGCCCCAGCAGGCTTGTCGATCCTGGTGTTATCGGATGATTGGAGGGCAAAAAAGCTCGGGCTGCAGCGGCGAAACTGCACCAAATAAAGAGAGTGTCGCTCAGGGCGCACAGATAGAGTGCAGTCCTGTGGCAGCAAAAATTGCGGGTATGGAAGGTCATGATCAACGTCGACTAAACCGTCAACGTCATCCTGGCACTTATAGCCATGGCTTGCGTGCTACCGTTGGTAGCGGCAACAGGTCTAGGGAAATCCTGTGTAGCCAGTAGGTTCCAGTTGTGCCTGGATCAGGGGGCGGTGATCGGGGTGGGCAATATCGAGCATCCTGATCATGCGTTGCTTCAGGGTCAGGCCGCGAAGGTCGGCCACACCAAATTCCGTGACGATAATCCCGGCATCGCTGCGCGCGATGGTCACCGGGCCGCTCAATCTTGCGACAATCCTGCTGTGACTGCCGGCGGTGGAGGGCAGGGCGATAATCGGCAACCCTCCCTTGGAATGCCGCGCGCCGCGAATAAAATCCAGTGCGCCACCCACGGCACCCACGTAGCTGCCAGCAGCGACTTCTGAATTGATCTGTCCGGTCAGGTCGACCTCGACCGCCGAGTTGATCGCCACCAGCCGCTCGATACTCGCCAGCACTTGAGCATCATGGGTGTAGCGCGTGGAGCGCAGCTCGATGGCCGGATTGTTGGAGGCGAAATCATGCAGCAGGCGGCTGCCCATCAGGATGCCGCCGACACTGATGCCACGGTCCCGTGTCTTGCGCTGATTGGTGATTACCCCGCTACGCATCAGGCGCGCAACGCCATCGCCCAGACTGCCGGAATGCACGCCCAAATCACGGTGATCGCCCAGCGCGCTCAATACAGCATCGGGAATCGCACCAATGCCCATCTGCAGGGTTGATCCATCTTCGATCAAGCCTGCGATATGTCTGGCAATACGCTGATCGCTGTCGCGGAGGCGGCTGGCAGGGTTTTCCAGCGGGGCACGGTCGGTGTGGAGGATGGCGTGTAAATCATCTACGCCCAGGCTGCGTTCTCCGTAGGTCCAGGGCGCCTGACGGTTGACCTCGGCGATCACTACGCGGGCGTGCTCCAGAGCCGGCAACAGGTATTCGCTGGCGATTCCCAGGCTGTAGCGGCCTTTGGCATCGGCGGGTGCCAGTTGCAGGAGCAGTACGTCGATGCGCAGCGCACCGCTGGCGATCAACTCCGGCAATTCGGAATAATGGCTGGGCAGAATGTCCAGCAGTCCCGCGCTGGCCAGGTCGCGATTGGCACCGGCACCGCAATAAGACATGAATTCGACACAGTCTGCATGCTGCGGCAGGCACGTGGGACTGTTGGTGATACCCAGCATGACCTTGAACTGGCCAATATTTTTGCGCTGGGCCATCAATGCCTGGGTCAGTGGCAAGGGTTCGGCGTTGGCCTGACCCCACATTACGGTATCGCCGGGGCGGATAAGGGCGGTCAGGTTCAGCGAGTTGAGCTGCAATAGCTGAGGCATGGCAAATTCTCGACAACACCTGCCCGTCAAGCCCGGGTCAGGTAGCTCACGGTAAACAGAAAGGATTGGTGGGGGAAAACGGCGGCCTGAAGCCGCCGTGGTCGTTACACGATCGAAGAGGGGTGCTTGGCCAAAGGCGTGACTTCAATAGTCATGAACGGGAACAGCGGCAGGGATGACAGCAGATCGTGCAATTCGTCATTGCTGGCGACATCGATGATGCTGATGTTTGAATACTGTCCGACGATGCGCCACAGGTGTGGCCATTTCCCGGCTTCTTGCAGTTCGGTTGCACGTTTCCTTTCGGCAGCCTTGATTGCGTCCACGACTTCTACGGGAATATCGCGGGGGATTTTGACGTCCATTTTTACGTGATAAAGCATCGGTTCTACTCCAGCTTGGTTTTTGCTATGGCTTAACGAGTGGCTGAAACCTGAGTGGGTTCTTCTTCAGGCTCACTCCCCAACTTTGCGTCCACATCTTCCAGGCGCACACCACGGGTTTCAGGCAGCAAGCACACGGCGATGATCGAAAGGGCGTAGGCGACCAGGCAGAAACCGCCAATCGCCTGGGCCAGGCCGAAACGCTCGGACAGCACACCCACGCCCGCGATGGACAAGGCGCCGAGAGATTTACCCAGGTTGTAGGAAAAACCCATGCAGGTGGTACGAATGTGGGTTGGAAACAACTCGCTGAGAAACGGACCAAGCACCGCGAAGATTCCGGTTGCGAACGCGCCGACAGGAAAACTCATCAGCATCAGCAGGGTCGGGTTCATGGGAACCAGCATGTAGACCACGGTAAAAATCCATGCGCCGACGCAGAACACCAACAGCGCCGGACGCCGGCCAAAACGATCGGCCAGGTATGAGGTGAGCACGAAGCCTGCGAATGCACCCGCACACATGATCAACATCGTCACGACCACGGGCCCAGGCTTGAGTCCACGAACCTGGACCATCAGGGTCGGTAGCCAGGCCATGATGGTGTAGGCCGCAGCCTGCAAGCCGGTCACCAGCATGGCGCCCAGTAATGTAAGGCGAATGACTGAAGGGCGGAATGCGGACAATAACGAGGCTTTTTCCTCGGTCTTGGCCTTGGCTTCGTTGAATATCCGGGCGTCCTTGACGTTGCGGCGGATGAACAGCACGAACGAGGCAGGAATGACTCCGACCCAGAACGCGACACGCCAGGCTATTTCCGCTGGCAGATAGGCCAGCAGACCGGTCATCACCACTGCCGACAGCGCCCAACCCACAGAGAAGCCGCTTTGCACAAAACCCATTGCCTTGCCCCGGTGTTCCGGGCGGATGACCTCGGCCATCAATGCCGCGCCCACCGCCCACTCACCGCCAAAGCCCAGGCCTTGCAATGTTCGTACTATCAGCATTTGCTCGTAGGTCTGGGTGAAGCCTGCCAGAGCACCGAACAGGGTGAACCAGCAAATGGTAAAAATAAGGATGCGTACCCGACCGTAACGGTCGCTGAGAATGCCGGCGATCCAGCCACCCAATGAAGCGGAGAGCAGGGCGGCGGTGCCGAGTACTCCGGCCTCGCCCTTGGAGATTTGCCAGACAGCCATTAGCGTGGGTAGCAGAAAGCTGAACATTTGCGCATCGTAGGTATCCAGCGCCCATCCGGAAAAGCAGGCCCAGAAAGTCTTGCGCTCTTGCGAGGAGCCGGTTTTATACCACTCGAACATGTCTCTGCCCTTCTTGTATTGACTCTTGTTATTGGAATGACCCTCGGTTCAAACTGCGTAAAAACCATTGCGCCTGGCGAACTGTCTCGCCTTCAATCGTCAGGTTTTTCCACGGTCTGAATCTGCGGGCCTTGATCAGGAGCATGCGACACTTTGCGCGTATCGCCCATTTGCCTTTGCAAAAGGTCGTCTTCCAACCTGACTAAAGCTTAGGGGCTGCTCTCAATGAGTTTCTGCGGAGTAGAAACTCATTGAGCGCGCGTCCTAGGTGTTACGCGGTGAAATCAACAGGTCTTGCGCCATACTGGCAACCAGTCGGCCATCACGCTGATAGATCTGAGTCATCGCCAGGCCACGACCCGAGAGACTGCGCACCGCGTCGTTGACGAACAGCAGCCACTCGTTAACGTTGATATCCAGGCTGTGGAACCACAGCGTATGGTTGAGATTGCTGACGTAATAGTTTTGCCACAGCTCCAGCATGCCTTGCCGTGGTGCCAGGCTGGCGTTCAGCCAACTGTCGGAAAGGTAGGCTAGGGCGGCATGGTGCAGGCAGCCTTCGGGGGGTAGCGACTGGTTCAGGCGTATCCAGTAGCTGATTTCCCGTTGTTCGGCGGGGTGGTCAAAATAGCCTTCGGGATGAATCGGTCGAATATCCAGTACTGGCCGGGCACTGAAACGCAACTGCACAGCTTCGCTATCGTGCGGATAACGCGCGGCCAGTTCGGTCAGGGTCGGCAGGCTTTCCGGTGGCGGTACCTGGTGCCGCAGGCGATGCGGATCACCCGGATCGGTCTGCGCCACCTGAAAGCTGGCGTTTGCACTGATAACCAGCCCCGTGCCCTGCACGCCATACACGTGACGGGTGCAAAGGCGTCGACCGTCTTGCAATGGCTCGACGCTGTACTCGATGGATTCTTGCGGGCGAGCACCTTGCAGGAAGGTCATCTGCAACATGCTGGGATGGCGTCCATCTGCGGTTTGTCCTGCTGCCCATAAGGTTTGGCCGAGCAGTTGCCCTCCATATACCCGGCCGTTGGCGTTGGTGTCGCATACGCAACTGCGCCAGTTTTGCTGGCCTGCTGGCTCAAGCGTCAGTAACTCGGTGAGATCACGCTGGTCCCAGCTCCAGTCGCTTTTCATCTGCGTATGACCGCCAGCGTGCCTTGACCGGACGGTTTTTCAGCACGGGACGATTCAGAGGAGACGACGGCCGAAAAATCCAATGGCACGCTGGTGATCTCTTGCAGGCGCCCGGGAGTGACGTCACCGATCAGCTCGACGACCTTCACCCCGTCAGGCGTGATGTCCAGGGTTGCAAGCTCGGTATAAACGCGGCTGACACAGGCCAGCCCGGTCACTGGATAGGTGCAGTCAGCCAATAACTTACTGCGCCCGTCCTTGCCCAGGTGCTCCATCATGACGAAGACCCGCTTGGCGCCGATGGCTAAATCCATCGCCCCGCCCACGGCAGGAATCGCATCGGGAGCGCCGGTGTGCCAGTTGGCAAGGTCACCGCTGGCAGATACCTGAAAAGCACCGAGTACACAGATGTCCAGATGACCACCGCGCATGATACCGAATGAGTCTGCGTGATGAAAAAATGCAGCACCGGGGGCCAGCTCGATAGGTTCCTTGCCAGCGTTGATCATGTCCCAATCCTCTTTACCCGGGGCTGCCGCCTGCCAGCGTCCCAGCACACCGTTTTCGCTGTGCAGGAAATAATCCTTATCCAGTGGCAAATGGTTTGCGACCAGTGTCGGCAGGCCGATGCCGAGATTGACATAGGATCCTTCGGGGATATCCCGTGCCACCCGTTGAGCCATGGCAATGCGTACGTTCTTATCCATAAATTTATCCCGCCTGGTTCAGAGAGACTGATGCATCAGTCGATTTTTCGCGCAAGACGAGGTGTTTGACGAATATCCCCGGTGTCACCACAGATTCAGGGTCCAGCCCCCCCAATTCATAGAGGTGCTGGATAGAGGCAATGGTATTTTTTGCGGCCATCGCCATGACCGGGCCGAAGTTGCGCGCGGTCTTGCGAAACACCAAATTGCCCCAGCGGTCGCCAGCCTCGGCCTTGATCAGCGCGTAATCGACGTGAATCGGGTATTCCAGCACGTAGTTACGGCCATTGATGTTGCGGGTTTCTTTGCCTTCGGCCAGTAAGGTGCCAAAAGCAGTGGGGGTGTAGAAGGCGCCGAGGCCGCAACCGGCGGCACGCAGGCGTTCGGCGAGGTTTCCCTGGGGCACAATCTCCAGTTCGATCTGACCGGCCCGGTACAACGCTTCGAAGACATGGGAGCCTGTCATGCGCGGATAGGAGCAGAGAATGCGGCGCACCCGGCCGGCCTTGAGCAGCGCTGCGAGGCCGGTATCGCCCTGGCCTGCGTTATTGCTGACCAGCGTCAGGTTGCGCGCGCCCTGGTCGATCAGCGCATTGATCAGGTCGTCCGGCATACCGGCGCCGCCGAATCCGCCCACGGCGATGGTCGACCCATCGGGAATCTCGGCCAGCGCCGCCTGTGCGCTGGAGGAAAGCTTGTCGATCATGGCTCTTGTCCTTGTTTTGAATTCATCCACCGTCATCGTCCGGAACACCGGTATGAGCGATGGCAATCCAGCAAAGATGATGCGTCGGGTGCGTGGCCTCGATGCATCACCCTTGCTGGTCGGATCAGCTTGCCCAAGGGTGGCCAGTGTCACAATTTCAGTCTTCGGAAGACTCGATTAACCAGCGATTAACGGCGGTACCATGAGGCGGTTAAACGCCGGCTACGCCGACCGTCATGCCGCCGCAGACGTACAGCACCTGACCCGTAACGAAACCGCTGCGGGCATCCAGGAAAAACGACGCAGCCTGGGCTATATCATCGGGCACGCCGAGACGCTTGACCGGGATTGAGTCGATTATTGCCTGGGTGCGAGGGCTGTCCGGCGGATTGGCTTTTTCGAATAACTGTGTACGGATCGGCCCTGGCCCGATGGCGTTGGCGGTGATACCGAAGCGCCCCAGCTCCAGTGACCAGACGCGGGTCATGCCCAGCAAGCCGGCCTTGGTCGCTGCATAGGCACTGCGCAGCTCCTTGCCCAGAGCCGCGCGCGAGGACATGTTGAGGATGCGACCGAAACCTGCCTCTTTCATGCCGGGCAACAACGCCTGCATGCATTGCAGCGAGCAACGCAGGTTGAGTGTCCAGACCCGCTCCAGTTCTTCGAAGCTCTGTTCTTCGGCACTATTGGGGCAGACCATGCCGACATTGTTGACCAAACGGGTGATCGGGCCCTTGGCCAAGGCTTGCTGCAAGACTTGGGCAGTGGCCTTCAAATCGCTCAGGTCGGCAATCAGGCCGCTGCCTATTCGGTCGATAATGACGGGCTCATAGCCCTCTTCGAAGCAACGCTCGGAAATAGCGGCGCCAATACCGGAGGCACCTCCGGTAATCAATACACGTTCTTTGGACACAGGTGTGTCTCCTGGGGTGGGAGTTAGACAGTGGCGACAGGATTGAGTGGCGCGCCCACTGCGCCCGGTAGACGCAAGGGCGGGGCGGTCAGCAGGAAACGATTACGCTTGTTGGCCCGTAGCCAGCGGGCCAGAGGCGTGAGATGCCACAACTCGCCCAGGTGTACGCCAAGCTTGAACAGGCAGTGATGATGCAAGGGCATCACCGAGCAACAGTCGTCACCGCGCCCGTTGGGGAAAATTTCTACCGAGTAGTTGTCGGCGGCAATCGCGACCAGTCCCGAATCGGTGATCCATTGCAACAAGCGCCGGTCATTGCCGTCGAGCACCGCACCGAGGCTTTCCAGTGCCTTGGCATCTGGCTGCTTGTTCATGCCAAGCACTGCTTCGGCGTAACCGGTGTGCAGGCAGACGATATCGCCAGGCTCGACCTGCACGTTATCAGCCTCCAGCACCCGCATCAGTTCTTCATAACCGATATGCGTTCGGGCATCGCCATAGTGATGATGCAAGTCGATCATCACTCCGCGGCCTTGCACGCAGGTTTCGGCCATGCGTTCGATGCCCAATGTATGGGCACAGGAGGTACTGTGCGGGGCAATTTCTCCGTGCAGGCCGCAATCGGCAATATCACTGGGGCCGACCACGTCGATATTGGCGGCAAAGCCGTTGTAGTAAAGCGGTTCGGCCACTCCGTCGCCGTCAGCATCGAACAGGGCACCCACATGGGAAAGGGCATCCCATTGGGTGGAATATTGCAAGTGCAGGATTGCCAGATCGTCACTGAGTACGTCCGGGCGTCCGGCCTCGATGCGGTCATATTGATAGTTCATGTTGACCCCGCCCTTGCGCAGCAAAGGCCGCAGAATCGGTGGCAGGCGATTGACGTTCATCGCATTGCCACCTGGATAGTCCAACGGCAGGCTCAGGCAGAAAGCCAGGCCTTCGCGAACTTCGGCAATGCCCTGCAGCACTTTGTCGGGGGTCAGTAGATTAAGCCGGCCTTTCTGGTCATCGGGGCCGAAATCACCCCAGTTCGAGCCTTCAGGGCGATGTTTCCAACGCTGTTGAGTCATGAGGCTTTCCTGTTTTTTTATGGGTACTAAGAGCTCGCGAAGTCTAGAATTCCTGACGGTCAGGCTCTCAGAGGAGAAAGGCGCAGACAATTTTGCTTTTTCAAACGCTGGCTTAAGCGTTGCTTAAAGCGGCTGGCTGTTCGTTGCACAAGTGCGGCACCAGTCGATCAGGCTATTGGCGAAATCCCGGCCGAAAGATGAAAGCCCGTCGAAATCCTGGGCGCATAACTGAAAAGTGCGCACCGCCCAAGGGTCGAGCAGCGTGCATGAGCCAATCTTTTGTTGACCCTTGAGCCGGGTGAAACCCGCCTGAGGCACGATGGCTATTCCTGCACCGGCTTCGACCATGCGCAAAATCGCATCGGAGCTGGCGACTTGTACGCGGATCGTTAACGGCGTATGCAGCGCGGCGGCTGCACGACTGAGAAACACATGAATTGCGCTGCCTTCGAGCAATGAGACGAAGGCGTATTGCAAGGCTTCCTTGAAAAACACTTCGCCGTTGGCCAGCACCGGATGGCCGAGCGGGGCGATGACCATCAGGCGACTGGATACCAGCGGCACACTTTGCAGTCCATCGGTCACTACGCTGCCGGAAACAATGCCCAGATCAGCACCACCATCGCGAATACTGCGCACGATGTCGTCGCTCAAGCGTTCGCGCATGTCGATATGCACATCCGGATGGGTTTTGAGGTATTCGCCCACCACCGGTGGCAGGTATTCGGTAATGGCCGTGGTATTGGCCAGAAGACGTAACTGCCCTTTAAGGCCGATGGCGTACTCCTGCAAATCGCCGGTGAGCAGTTCCAGCTGGGCGAGGATGACGCGTGCATGTTGCAGGTAGGTTTTGCCAGCATTGGTCAGCGTCACCCCTTGAGGCGATCTTTCGAGTAAACGCATGCCCAGGTTGTCTTCCAGGTTCTTGATGCGATTGCTGGTCGCGGGTACCGAGAGAAATGAACGCTCGGCGCCGCGTGTCAGGCTGCTGGTCTCCGCGATGTTGATGAATAGTCGGAAATCAGTGATATCAAAATGCATCGCCATTATTATTCACTTCTTTTACAGGGATGGCCCACGGTAGTGGCGCACGCCACCCCTGTCCATACGCTGGGCGCTACCTGACCCGCAGGCTTACCACTGCGCCGGTTCGAAACGGAAGCCATCGCCTTCGCGGCGAATATAACCGCAATGTGGCTCGCCGAAATGTACCGGCATGAGCAGTGCTTCCCGATCAGCGGCGCGATTGAGGAAATCCAGGCGTGTCTTGCGGGCGGTCTCGGCCCAGATGCAATAACCGGAGTTAACGTCCGGGCGCACGATCTGCAGCGGACTGTGAAAAATATCGCCACAGAACAACCCTTCTTCGCCTCGCGAGCGCACGCGAAAAGCCACTTGCCCAGGGCTGTGCCCCGGTGCGGGCTCGACCACCAGGCAGTCGGCGATTTCCTGCGGAGGTTCGATCATCACCCCAAGGCCTTCGTCGATGATCGGCATGACGCTGTCGAAGAACGAGTCGCCAAACACATCAATGACACCCGGCTCCTTGTTTTTACCTTCTTTGCAAAAGATGAAATCTTCCTTGGGGATGTAGTAACGCGCGTTGGGAAAAGTCGGTACCCAGCGGTTGTCCTGCCAGGTGGTATTCCAGCCTACGTGATCGGCGTGAAGATGGGTCAATACCACATGGGTGACTTTTTCCGGGTGCGCGCCAGCGGCGATCATCCACTCGCGCACCAGGGTATTGAGCATGTTCATCCGGGGAATGCCGGCACGCGGCTTGAAGTTACCGACGCCAGTGTCGACCACGATGATGTTGTTACCCGCATGCACCACCCAGAACTGGATAGTGACGATCAGCTTGTTCATATGCGGGACCCAATGATTGGGCGCCATCAACTGCCTATGCTCATCAAGCACACTGCGATCGATATCGGGGAACAGAAATGCCGGATCATGGGTGGGACCTGCATATTCCAGGATTCGAGTGACTTTGATATCGCCGATCATGCGTGATTGCATCATGGTTTGTTTTCCTTTGTTCTTATGATTCAGGCAGCGTGGCCGCTGGGGGCGATCCGGTGTTGCGGGTTGTTCATGAATGCCTTGTAAATGTCGTAGCCTGTACGATTGTCGAGGATGTATTGCTCAAGCAGGGTGGTGACCCATTGTGGGCTTTGCACCGGCATGAAATGGCCCGAGGCAATGTGCAGTGCTTCGATATGGCTGGCCAGTCCTGCCAGGCGATCGATCTCCGAGGGTGGACGCAGGCCGTCATATTCACCGGCGACCAGCAAGGTACGGGCAGGCAAATGCGGCAGGTCGTCGTCGAGTTCCATGCGCGCCAGCATCGAGAAGATTGCGGCGAAGCTATGTGGATCGGCGCTCAGCCAACGATGGCTGAAACTTTCGAATGCTTGCGGGTCAGTGCGCAACGGCGCGGGCCAGGTTTTTTCCAGGAGCTGCGGGATCAACTCGCGCAAACCCTCATGACGAATCGCCGCGGCCCGCTCCAATGTGGCTTGTCGTGCGTGGGGGGCTACGCCACAGGCGGGCGACAGGCCAATCAGATGGCTGACCCGCTGCGGATAACAAGCGGCAAAACGAATGGCGATCGCCGCCCCGACTGCGACACCGGCCAATGCGACCGGACCATCGATGTGCAGTGCCGCCAGCAGTGCGTAGAGGTCATTGACCTGCTCGTCGATATCGGTTTCGCCGACGATTTTCTCCGACAGCCCCGAACCGCGAACGTCATGGCGTAATGTCTGGAACCGGTCATTAAGGTTTGTGCAGATGTTGTCCCAGCTCTCCAGCGTGCCACCCATTTCGTGAATCAATACCAGCGTGGGACCGTTCCTGGGGCTTAGTTCGTAGCGCAGGACGTTACCGTTTACTTTGATCCAATTCATGACGAGGCCTCTTCAGATGCACTCGAACAAAGCGGCCATGCCCTGGCCACCGCCGATGCACATGGTTTCCAGGCCATAACGAACATCGCGACGACGCATCTCATGGAGCAGGGTGGTCATGATGCGCACGCCAGTGGCACCAATGGGGTGTCCGAGCGAGATGCCCGAACCGTTGACGTTGACCCGATCGATGTCTTGCAGATCCCAGGCACGCAGCACGGCCAGCGCCTGGGCGGCGAATGCTTCGTTGACCTCAATCAGATCCATGTCGGCCAGGCTTAACTTCGTGCGCGCAAGCAGTTTGGCGACAGCGGGCACCGGGCCGATACCCATGCGCGCCGGGTCGCAACCGGCCGCTGACCAGTCGACCAGTCGGGCAATGGGTTGCAGATTGTAGCGAGCAGCGTATTCGCGTGAGACCACCAGACAGCCAGCCGCAGCGTCGTTTTGCTGGCTGGAATTACCCGCAGTGCAGACCCCCTCTGGCAGAAGGGTGCGCAAGCTGGCCATACTTTCCAGGCTGGCGTCGGCCCGAATGCCTTCATCCATTTCAACCCGTTCGTTGGCACCACGTTTGCGTGGAACGTCCAGCGCAATCACTTCATCGGCAAAGCGGCCTTCGGACCACGCTCGAGCGGCATTCTGGTGACTGCGCACGGCGAAGCGATCCGCGTCTTCGCGGCTGATGCGGTAGTCGCCGGCCAGATTCTCGGCCGTTTCCGGCATGCCCGAGATACGCCCGAAGCGGGATTCGGGCTGCGAGCGCTCGCGGCCACGTTCCAGCCGGTCGTGCATTTTCACACTGCCGGCACGAGCGCCCCAACGCATATCGTTGGTGTAGTACTCGATATTGCTCATGCTTTCCACGCCGACCACCATCACTGCTTCTGCATGTCCTGTTTGTATATGCATCGCGGCGTCGGCGATAGCCTGCAAGCCCGAACCACACCGACGGTCCAGGGTGTAACCCGGCACTGACAAGGGCAAGTCGGCAAGGAGGGCAGCGTAGCGGCCCATACAAGGAGCTTCGCTGTTTGAGTAGGACTGGGAAACGATGACTTCGTCCAGCGAATCCGGGGCGATATCCAGGCGGCTCATCAGGGTGCGAATTACAGTAGCCGCCAAATGATCGGCGCTCAGTGACGACAGGGCACCACCGAATTTACCGATAGGTGTTCTCAGGGGCGAGACGATCAAAGCGTCTTTCATAACGCGGGTACCTTTTTATTGTAAGCGTGTGCAAAGCGATGAACCCAGCATGGCGTCGCTTGGCCTGCCCGACAATTTCGTTTAGCGAAAGGCCGCCTTCCGTGCTGCTTAACGATGATTGCGCAGCGGTCATGTTTTCCTCAGTGCAAGTGTCGCTTAAGCAAATCCCAATACCCAACACGCTGCGCGCTGCCCATGCTGGCACTGCTCCAGGCGCCTGACGCCCCGAAGCCCTAATAAGAAAATAATTATCGGGAATCCCCACATGCAAAAGCTTCCCCTGGCGCGCGCTTGCGCGCTTTCCTGTATTGCGCCCATCGTGGCACTTCCTTGCATAGCCAAGGCTGATTTCCTCGGTGACAGCAGCGTTACGCTCGATATGCGCAACTTCTATTTCAGCCGTGATTTTCGCCAGGACAATGCGCCCCAATCCAAGCGCGAGGAATGGGCGCAGGGCTTTATGTTCAATGCCAAGTCCGGATACACCGAAGGGCCGATAGGCTTTGGCGTGGACCTGTACGCGGCCTTGGGGGTGAAGCTTGATTCATCCGACGCCCGTGCAGGCACCGGATTATTGCCCAATGCGTTCGGGAACTCCGGGCCGGACGAGTACAGTGACTTGTCGGGGGTATTCAAGACCAAGGTGTCGAAAACCGAGTTCAAGGTCGGGGGCTTCATGCCCAAGTCTCCCGTGCTGCTGTCCAGCGATGCACGGCTATTACCGCCCATCTTCAACGGCGCGACCCTGGTGTCCAGGGACATCGACAATGTGTTGATCGACGCGGGGCAATTTCGCAGTGTCAACTATCGCAACTCCAGTGGTAATCACGATGACTTCCTGACTGGCAATTATTCGGCCAGTAGCGACCGTTTTGACTACGCCAGTGCGGCTTACACCATCAGCCCGCAATTGACCGCTGCGTTTTGGCGGGCGGAGCTTAAGGATGTTTACCAGCAGAACTACTACAACTTGTTGGCAACTCACAAACTGGGAAGCTGGACCCTGGGCGGCAATTTTGGTTATTTCGACTCTTCGCAGGTCGGCGCGCAGCGTGCAGGCAAAATCGACAACGGTCTGACCTCCGTACTGCTATCGGCCAATCTGGGGGCACATACATGGCGGGTTGGCTATCAGGACAACAGCGGCAGTTCGCCATTTCCCTATTTGCAGGATGCCGATCCCAACGTTGCCAACGTGGTGCAGATCCTGGATTTCACCCGTGCTCAGGAACGTTCCTGGCAAGTACGTTATGACGTGAACATGGCAGGGTATGGCATACCCGGCCTGACATTCCTGGCGCGCTATCTGCACGGTGACGGGTTCGAAGTGGCCGGTAGCAATGCCAAGGAGTGGGAGCGCAACCTGGACGTGAGTTATGTCGTGCAGAGCGGGCCCTTGAAAAACTTCGGTGTGCGTTGGCGCAACGCGATGGTGCGTTCCGATGCGGCGGGGGAGTTGGACGAAAATCGGTTGATTCTGTCCTACACCATTGCTTTCAAATGATCGAGCCGACATTACTGAGTGAATAAAAAACGGACCACTGACGATCCAGTGGTCCGTTAAGGTGAAATCAGGGTCAGGCGTTATTCGAAGCAGCCAGAATCTTGCGAGCGCGCGCTATCACTGGAGCATCGATCATTTGCCCTTCCAATTGGAAAGCCCCGGTATGTTCAGCATTTGACTGTAGTACACGACGTGCCCAGTCCAGTTCGGCCTGATCCGACACCAACGCCTGATGCACGACCTCGACTTGACTCGGATGGATACACATCATGCCGGTCAGGCCCATGGTTTGCCCGCTGGCAATAAATTGCTTGAGACCATCGGTATCGCCGATGTCGGCAAAGACGGTTTCCAAAGGGCTGGCCAAGCCAGCCTGACGGCTGTGTAACAGCAACGCGAAACGCACCTGGTCGAGCATGCGTTCTGCGCCGCAGGTACCGGTGACGAGCCCCAGATCCAGGCTCATGTCCAGCCCGCCGTAGGTCAGCCGCTGCACACCATGTACCCCTGCGATCCTTGGCAACTCCTGTAAGCCTTTTGCGCTTTCGATAATAGGGATGACCGGTTTGCCGGTGGTGGCGACGCGGGCTATCTGTTCAGGGCTTTCTGCCTTGGGCAGCATAACCGCGCTGACACCGGGTTCGGCCGTACAGAACGCCAGATCTGCAGCGTGCTGTGCATGTTCGGCCATATTGATCCGCACCCAGACATTGATGCCTGGCTCGGCGTGCAGGAAGTCACTCAGATGTAGCCGAGCCCGGGCCTTATCCGATTCCTGAACGGCGTCCTCCAGGTCGACGATGACCACGTCGGCACCGCTGGCCACTGCCTTTGCAAATCGTTCAGGTCGATTTCCCGGCACGAACAGCGCCGTGCGTATTGGATTTTTGTCCATTACGGTTCCTTAGAAGCTGCGTGGCAGCTGAAGCAGATGCTCGGCGACGTAGGACAGGATCAGGTTGGTGGAAATCGGCGCGACCTGATAAAGACGCGTCTCGCGGAATTTGCGTTCGACGTCGTATTCGCAGGCGAAACCGAAACCGCCGTGGGTTTGCAGGCAGGCATTGGCTGCTTCCCAGGACGCCTTGGCCGCCAGGTATTTGGCCATGTTGGCACTGGCCCCGGCGTTCTTGCCGTTGTCGTATTCCTCGCAGGCACGCCAGCGCATCAGGTCGGCCGCCTCAATCTCGATATGGGCCTCGGCAATCGGGAACTGCACGCCCTGGTTTTGTCCGATCGGGCGGCCAAACACCACGCGGTCGCGGGCATATGCGCTGGCTTTTTCGATAAACCAACGACCGTCACCGATGCATTCGGCGGCAATCAGCGTACGCTCGGCGTTCAACCCATCGAGGATGTAGCGAAAGCCCTTGCCCTCTTCGCCGATCAGGCTGTCCAGGGGCAGCTCCAGGTTGTCGAAAAACAGCTCGTTGGTCTCATGATTGACCATGTTGGCGATCGGTTGCACGGTCAGGCCATTGCCGATGGCTTCGCGCAGGTCGACCAGGAAGATCGACATACCTTCGGACTTCTTCTTCACCTCGTCCAACGGCGTGGTACGCGCCAGCAGGATCATCAGGTCGGAATGCTGTACCCGCGAGATCCACACCTTCTGGCCGTTGATCACGTACTTGTCGCCGCGCTTGATGGCGGTGGTCTTGATTTTGGTAGTGTCGGTGCCAGTGGTGGGCTCGGTCACCGCCATCGATTGCAGGCGCAATTCCCCGCTGGCCAGTTTCGGCAGGTAATAGCTTTTCTGCGCCTCACTGCCGTGACGCTGCAGTGTGAACATGTTGTACATCTGCCCGTGCACCGTGCCGGAGTTACCGCCGCAGCGGTTCACTTCCTCAAGGATCACCGAGGCTTCGGCCAGGCCCAGGCCCGAGCCGCCGTACTCGGCGGGGATCATCGCCGATAGCCAGCCGGCGTCGGTCAGGGCCTTGACGAAGGCTTCCGGGAAGCCTTTTTCTTCATCAATTTTGCGCCAGTAGGCAGCGTCGAATTCGGCGCACAGGGCGCGTACGCCTTCGCGGATGGCATTGAGATCTTCGTTGTTATTGGGGTTCATCTTAAGTCCTTGGAAGTGAGGAAAAACTCAGTCAAATTCGACCTTTGCAAGTTGGCTGATACCGGTCTCATCGCCTGCCCACAGCTCGGCGAAACCGTGTTGGGTATGGTGTCCACCCACTTTGAAAGTCGAGGGCGCTATCAGCGGCCGGATGCCGCGAAAGGAAAACTGCCGAACGCGTGCTAATGGGTTTGCCCGCACGAAAGCGGCCAGGTTCAGGGTAGCGGTCAGCGGACCATGGACCACCAGACCGGGATAACCCTCGGTCTGGGTGACATAAGGCCAATCGAAATGGATACGGTGGGCATTGAAGGTGACGGCTGAGTACCGGAACAGCAGCAGCGGGTCGGGGCTGATATTTTCGCTCCACTGCGATTCGGGAAGTGGCTCTCCGGCGCTGAGCTTGGGTGGGTTCGGTTCACGATAAACAATGTCCTGCTCTTCGCTCACGCACAGCTGCTGGTCTTGCCAATAGTTATGGGCGAGCGTGACGAACAAGAGCGATCCGGTGCGGCCCTTTTTTTCCTCGATATGTTTGATCGTGGTGTGACGGCGGGCGCTGGCACCGACACGCAGTGGATGGATGAATTCAACCCGGCTGCCGGCCCACATGCGGTTACGTCCATGCGCAGGCGGCATGAACTCACCCAGCGTAGGGTGCCCGTCAGGACCAAGCTCGCGTTGTTCTGCACAGTCATCAAAAAAACACCAGTGCCACAGCCAAGGTAACTCTTGGCCCTCAGCGGGCGCAGGGGCATTGAACATCGCTGCGATACGCCGCACCAAAGGGAGGTTGAACTGGTCATTGCGCACCTGTGTTCGGCCCACCCAGTTCCCCGGTTCGAAATCTTGCATGCTGTGTTTCCCCTATTGGCTGCGCTTGCAAACAGGATGAAGGGTGGTGCGCAGGCGGGGAATTTGCTTTTGCGTAAGTCGGTGTGAAGCTTTGCCTAAGGCAAGGCCGGCAGGGTGTAACGCTGCCTTCCAATTTTTGAAATGGCGGCCAATGGCGCTGCCGATCATGCTGTTACCAGACTTCGTGGGAGCAGGCGGCTATAAACAAATTTCTGGCTACACGTCGACAAGCGCTTTCGCTGTTTGCAAGCAAGGGCTACACCAATGTCGGGATGCGCGAACTGGCCTCGGCCCTGGGGATCAACTGCGGTTCGATCTACAACCACATCGAGAGCAAGGAAGCGTTGCTCTACGAGTTGTTTGAAGAGCTATTGGGGTTACTACAAAGCAATGCCATGCAGATACAGCGCCGCGTCGAGGCGCCCAAACGGCTTCGTAAAATCATTGAAATGCACTTGAATCTGCAGGACCGCATGCCGTGCCATTTTCAGCTGCTGGAACGTGAGTGGCGTCATTTAAGTGAGCCTTGGCTTAGTCATGCCGATGCCCATCGTGCTCGGTATGAACAAATCATCGCCGCAGCCGTTAGCCCTTCAGCGTGCAGCCAAGCCTGCACGAAAAGCATCGTCACTCTCCTCAATCAAGTCCCCGCTTGGCTGCCAGCGTTAAGGCTCACGATGAGAGCCCGCTTGGACCTGATCCACTCCATGGTCGAACTGATGATTGCCCAGGCGCGTAGCGATGCGACAGCTCAGCCCGCGGGTCAAGCCGCCACTTAGGGCTTCTTAGCGAAAGCAAAAGATGGGCTTTCAATAACGTAAATGGGCACATCAACAAGGCTGGTTCATGCTCGAGCCGTAGAAGCACCCCCATAACAATAAGGATCGGCCAATGTTCTCCTGGTATAAAAGCGGTACTCCGCGTGAGAAAAAAACCTTCTGGGCCTGCTACGCCGGCTGGGCCCTGGATTCCTACGACATGCAGATGTTCAGCTTCCTGCTGCCCACGCTGATCGGAATATGGGGGCTGACCAAAGGCGAGGCGGGCATTGTTGGGACATCGGCTTTACTGTCGGCGGCCCTGGGCGGATGGATTGCAGGCATTCTGAGCGACCGCTTCGGGCGGGTACGCATCCTGATCTTTACTGTTTGCTGGTTTACCTTCTTTGGCGTAGTTGCAGGGTTTGCTCAAAACTTTGAGCAATTGCTGGTCGCCCGTACTTTTCAGGGCTTGGGGTTCGGCGGCGAATGGGCTATTGGTGTAGCGTTGATGGCCGAGGTCATCAACCCGAAAAATCGTGGCAGGGCATTGGGCTTCGTGCAGTCCGGTTTTGCCTTGGGATGGGCCGGTGCCGTGCTGGTCGTCACCGGGATTCTGGCGTATTTCCCCGCTGAGTACGCATGGCGCTTGGCTTTCTGGGTTGGTGTGATTCCAGCGCTGATAGTGATTTTTATTCGGCGTAACGTCAAAGATTCGGATGCGTTCAAAAAATCGCAAAAGCTAGACACGGATAAAGCATCGATTGGAACCGTGTTTTCCACCAAGTACATCAAGGTCAGCATGCTGGCGAGCATGCTAGTCATCGGATTGCAGGCGGGCTGCTACGTGATCCTGGTTTGGACGCCTGCGATGATGGCCGAGCGTGGGGTTGTGCACGGATCGCTTATCCTAACGATTCTGATCATGGCGCTAGGCAGTCTCTGCGGGTTCGCCACCACTGCCTACATGGCTGACCGCCTAGGCCGTCGCCCGACGCTGATGACCCTGTCGTTGGCTTCCTGGGTTGTCACCGTCGCCTATATGTTCGTACCGCTCAACCCTCTGGTAGCGCACGTCATGGGCTTTTTAGTCGGTGCGTTGGCGATCGGTATGTTTGCAGCGTTGGGTCCCTTCCTGAGCGAGTTGTTCCCGACTCAGGTTCGCACCACTTGCATGGGGTTTTCGTACACGTAGGTAAATCGGTGGGTGCAATGGCTGTCACGGGAGTTGGGCTACTCGCGGCTAAATTCGGTCTGTCCCAGTCGGTTGGTGCGTTTTGCCTTGTCGCTTACGCTATCGCGGTCCTGGCCTTGCTGCTACTACCTGAAACCAAGGGCATTCGTCTTGATGAAGTTGAAACAGCAGAGACCGAAGCCAATCCATTACCGCAACCGTTGCCTTTGCAGCGCACTTGAAGGAGTTTTTAAATGATTAGAATTGTCTACTTGCTGGTTAAACCACACACCATGAGCGATGTGGTTTTTAAGCAAGAGTGCGTGCGCCACTTCGAGATGAGCGATGGCATCCCAGGGTTGCACAAATATGAGGTCCGGCTTGTAGCGGACAATCCAAGCGATACTCATGTGCCCTACTTGGAAGTAGGGCCAGTGCACGCAATTGGTGAGTGCTGGTTTATAGATTCGGCTGATTATGCGGTTTATATGGAGTCCGATAAACGAAAGGCGTGGTTTGAGCATGGAAAAACCTTTATAGGTGGTCTTAAGCCATTTATAACCAGTGATATAGTACGGGCGTGACTCGGAGCCTATTACCTTTTTGGTCCAAGCTATTTAAACGGCTTGGATATTTCAAGCAGTGGCCATCGCGAAATGGTTGGTTTCTCATCTATCTGTGTTTAGATATGTCTTGGCTCTTCAGCTGACATTCCTGACGAAAATCTCAAATAGATCTGCGTACCGAAAACAATACTCACTAATAATTCCGGAGGCAATCATGAAACTTTCCAGTCATTCGGAAGTATTTGACGACGTAATACATACCGAGCACGAAGCAGCAAGGGTCTATCGAAAGATCGCTATGCGAATAGTGCCCTTGCTATTGATTTGCTACATTGTTAGCTATTTGGATCGCGTTAATCTAAGTTTTGCAAAACTTCACTTTTTACCCGATCTTGGCTTAAGCGAAGCTGTTTACGGTATTGCCGCCGCTTTGTTTTACGTCACGTATGTGCTGTTCGAAGTCCCCAGCAACTTGTACATGCAACGGGTTGGGGTAAGAGCGACGCTCGTTAGGATAATGCTGATTTGGGGAACGGTAACGATGGCCATGAGCCTCATTACCACGCCAAATCAGCTGTATATAGCACGGCTTGTTCTTGGCGCTGCTGAGGCAGGGTTTTTCCCCTGCGTTATCCTTTATTTATCATTTTGGTTTCCGTCAGCCTACCGCGCCCGCATAACGTCCCTGTTTATCATGGGTATCCCGATTTCCGGAATGATCGGTGGGCCGCTTGCCGGCTGGATCATGCATGATCTGGCTGGGAACCATGGAATGAAGGGCTGGCAATTACTATTCCTCTATGAAGGCTTGCCGCCCATTCTTTTAGGCTTGTTCGCATTCTTCTATTTAAATGACAGGGTCGGCGATGCTAAATGGCTGAGCAATAGAGAAAAAGCAATTGTGCTGGGCAATCTACGCGCCGAACAACGGATGAAGGAAACATTCACGCAGTCCCAAAAAATCCCTATGCTCAAAGATTTTAGAGTGTACGCCGCCATTCTTGCTTACTTTGCCATTTGCTGCGGCACAGGTGCGATGAGCTTTTGGATGCCCACGTTAATAAAAGGCTTGGATATTTCAGATATCCGCATAATCGGCTGGTTATCAGCAATACCGTATCTGACGGCGACTGTGGGGCTTTGGATTATCGGAAGGCATTCAGATCGGACAGGGGAGCGCCGCTGGCATGTAGCCTGTTGCCTGATCGCATCGGCTATTGGCTTTGCATTGTTAGGAAGTGCAAACGGTAATGCACCACTGACGATTTCGTTGTTGGCATTGGCCGCCACTGGATTATATGGAGCCGTTTCTGTTTTCTGGTCTATTCCTACTGCTTACTTCTCTAAAACATCTGCTGCTGGCGGTATCGCATTGGTGAGTAGCATGGGATGTATCGGCGGATTTGCGAGCACGGTATTTATTGGCTGGATCAAAGGTTTGACAGGAAGCGTGGGGATGGCGATGGGGGCGGTCGGGGTCATTATGGTGATTGGCGCGCTGGTTCTGCTGATCGCTTATCCAGCGTCATTGCTGCGAGAAAAATCTCAAGCACGTTAGGTGCGTGGTGGTCTGGACTTGCGCGTAGCTTCATCACTGGACATGCGCATCGAGTGCGTTGTCTCGGGGCGCTGGAATGGGCTTAAAATAGCGAATCAGGACATGCCAAGGCCTAGAATCTAGAAAAATGCAGACAGGAGAGGATTCGTTCTGTCTTGCAGGATCTCGGGAGATGGTGGGTGTTGATTAATTTGGGTTCACATTTCGTGGACACAATTACCCTTATCGCCCTTAGCGTGCTGTTCAGGTAGGTGACTTGGCCAAGCCGCTTACGTTGCGCGACCTGCAATTGCCGGACGAGTTGTTGCCAGGCGACTGGGAAGGACGCGCTGTCCGGCAGTTAAGCCGCAATATTTATCGGTTGATCTACGCCAAGGCTGAAGAATGGCTGAGTGTAGTGCACTGGAGAGCGCCGATGGGCCGTTGCCAGGTGTTGGCGAAAATATCTATCGACGCTTTGGTAGGCTTAAATAACCCATCGTTATTCACGAGAGACTTTGGATTGGCGTAAAAAATTGAGGTCTGCACAGGGCTGAAACCGATGTGCATCCCGCGCTGTAGCTATCGATGGCTCGACTGCTTGGTCCGGTGCTCTTATAGCAGCTCCAGGCCGAGTTCGGTCTTGTGGGGGGGGCTACTGGCACCCGTGAACTAAATCTTGAATTATGCGCACCAGATAAGAAATCCACTTTTCAATTATCAGATTTTCGTTCATTGAGTTCGGAGAGCTGCAGCGGCGTGCCTGACCACGCCCGTGTATGCGATCACGCAGAAGCCCGACGTGCTGTTTATCGTTGCCGACGACCTGGGTTATTCCGATCCGGGTGCGATCGGTGGGGACATCGACATACCCAGCCTCAAGGAGCTGATCAAGCACAGTACCCAACTTGAATCTCTGTATGTGGCGCCAACGTGTTCACCTATCTCAGTCGGAAATCAAGAGATGAGGGCGCATTGGCTGGCTATCGGTGGCACTCGGTAGCGCAGTATGGAATAATTTTTCCTGTAGCTGTTGACAGACCTACCGAACAAGTCCAGAATTGCGTCCATTCCTGAGGTAGGAAAGCGGAAAACCCTTTGTTAATCAAGTGGTTAGAGGCTAGGTTACAGTCTCGTTTCCCGCTCCAAAATTTGATCCACAGATGTCCACTGGACGCTGGGGTCCACGAAATAGACGCTTAGGCGTCTTTTTTCGTTTCTGCGGAAAACCACTGGGAACCAGGGTAATCCGGTACGAACAAGGACAGGATTAAGTACAACAGACGGGCCCGTTCGAGTCCGTATTGTAACTCGCTCCCTCGGGCCTCCAGACGAGCATCGGGTGTTGGCTCTCCAACAGGAGCTCGCCATGCCTCTCTTAGAATTCACCACTCGGCATGCTCGAACTATTGGTAAAAACTACACCCTCGGCGACTTCGACGGTCTATCCCTCTGGGTGACCAAAGCGGGCGGTAAGCTGTGGCTGTTCCGCTACTATTGGGAAGGGCGCCAGCAACGCATGTCCTTTGGGGCGTATCCTGACGTTAGCCTGAAACACGCACGTGAGCGTCGTGACGAAGCGCGCGAGCTATTGGCCGAAAATATCAACCCTTGCGCGCACCGAAAGCAGGCGCGCCAAGAAGCTGAAGCCGAAGTAAAGTGGGGCAATTTTAGATCGGCACTTGGGTCAACGATTTACTGATCATTGCGATCCGACGATCCAAGCGGTTTGCTTACCAAAAAATCAGCTAAGTCCTCAGCAGTTTCCTCCGCCAATAAGCCGACAATGACTGTAATGCCTGCATCGCGCAGCATCCTTATGCCTGCTCCCGAGTTTCTCGGATCGGGATCAAGCAACCCAACAAACACTGTCTCGACTCCGCTGTTTATCAGTGCCAGAGCACATGACGGCGTTCGACCATGAAAGGAGCATGGCTCAAGCGTGACAAAAGCAGTCACTGCGGAGCATTCATTCGTTAATCGGCTTAACGCCATCGCTTCCGCGTGATGGAACCCCGGTGCCTGCGTATAGCCTTGGCTAATCACCATGTTGTCCTGTACCAGTACGCAACCTACTGGCGGGTTTGGAAGGCATTCAGGTAAGGCTAAACGCCCTTGGGCAAGAGCAAGCTGCATGAAATCGGTATTGGAGAGAGTGTTAGGCATATTTGATTAGATCTCATCCTAGTTAACCAACGCTCTTGCCTCAGCTTGAGTCAAACCCTCAAAAACCCCGACATCCCGTTCTCGGAAACACGCCATTATCTCGACTGAGAGCTTCAGCCTGCTGCCGCCCCAGCTCGATCAGCCCTGGATCAAGCGAACCGAGGTAGCGCTGTTCGGCATTGGCCCAGGTTTCCCCGTGCCGTATGAGGTATAAATACATGAGATCCATCTCAGCGTTAAACGTGGGAACTGTATCAACTCCAAACCGCTTGGGGCTGTTTTGACGAGTCTGGTACGGAGCGCTTAAAACTGAACAGCAAGCTCTACTCAATGCCTGTTAAATACGCTTGCCCAGCAGCCAGTACCGTCGCTGCCCGACGACGCTCGGTGAACGAACTGGTTTTATCTTTCGTCCTTGATAGCCACTAGGCAGGTGTGGAAACCTCGTTTTACGTACACGTTTTATCCTGAAAATTGGCCGCTTTAGCGTTTGGACCAGCCGCCCGGGAATCAGCTGTTTGGCGACATCCCGCTATGCTGGATTTAGTCCTACCGGAATGACCGGCGATTCCGGCTTTTCGCTGACCTGGGGCTTTTTCGTGGACCGGTATCAACACGCCCATCTGAAATCGTGAAAAGCCATCGCCTCCGGTGGCGCTGCCACTAAAGCTTCAATCCGGCGCCTTGTCGCTTGTAACGAGGCTGCGTAGCTTACCCCCAGGCCCAAAGCATCGATGATGGGGAAGATATCTTCAAGGCCGCAGTCGAGGATCAAGGTGGCTTCGCAATTGCTCGACAAGTTCGGTATTGGGCAGTTCAGTGGTAAGCGATCGCGGGGTAGGTCGATCAGCAGCCAACTGCGGTATTTGAAGCGCGCGCTCACGTCCTTGAGCAGATCGTTCCATTCCATGACACGGCCTCATCGACTGGCAATCAACACGGGAATCGCGTTGTTGAGGGAGAACGCCACCAGAAATACAGCCAATCCCACATCGATCTGGCGGGTGTATTTGAGAAACAGCGCCTTGATCGGGCCTTGGCCGAAGAGCAGCGAGACCAGGGAGTACCAGATGACTTCCAAGGTAGAGCACAACATTACCACCAGTACCTTTTCGAGGTCGGTACGTGGCGAAGAAAGAAAGCCGGCGTAGATGCTGATCATGAAGGCGATGGTTTTCATGTTGCTGATGTTAGTGATGACCCCCACGCGATACGCCTTGGCGAAGCTGGTGACGCCAGGTGTGGTGCTTTCGGCAGTACCGGTGTTTTTTGCCAGCACGCTTTTGATGATGCTGTAGGCGATGTACAGCAGGTACGCTGAACCACACAGGGTGGCGACCTTGGAAAAGGCCGGGTACTGATGCAGCAATGCCGCCAGGCCCAGCAAGGAAATGGTCGAGAAGAATACGCCTACGGTGCAGATCCCCAAGGTTGCACCAAGGCCGGTAGTGACCGACCCTAATGAAGAGAACCGGCTGACGATGATGAAATTCGGCCCGGGACTTATCACCGCCAGTATGTAAATCAATGCTGCTGTAAACATGTGACCTCCTTGTGTGAAGCAGCAGCCCGCGGGGCTGCTACCGGGGCTGATTCAGGCCAATGCGTGCGCCGGAGCCTCGACCTGCGCCAACTGTGCCTCCAGGGCCGAGAGAATGTGTTCCACCCGCAACGAAATCAGGCTGAATGAACCGGCGTCCCCCAGGCCATGGGAGCTTTCGCATAGACCGTTGAGGAACACCGTGGGCAGATCATCCAAAGAGGTCAGGCTGTAATCGCGATTCACCACGAGCGCGCCGTGCGCATCGGCGCGAAACCGACGGTGATAAGGCGCCAGTAACGGCGGATACAACTCGCCATTTTCCTTGGCGGCAATGTCCTTGAACCCGGTGGCAAGCACCAGTGCATCCAGCTCAAGGGTCGAGTGCGTGAGTTGATTGACCTCCTTGAGCGCCAACTGCACATGCCCTGAGGCATTAACCTGCGCCTGCTCGATGGCAATATTGTTGAGGATGTGGATGCGCTGCTTACCTTGCAACTTTTCCTCATGGATGCGCACGTACAGCGCATTGATCACATCTTCATCAGCCGAGCTGTAGTTGGTGCCTCGCAATTGCTTATCCACCCGCGCCTTGGCCTCTGGCGGCAGGTTGAAGTAGTAGTCGATGAACTCCGGGAAATACACCTTGTCGCTGAACGGGCTGGTGTCCTTGAGTCGGAAACTGAAGCTGCGGTGCAGCGAGTAGATTTCCTTGTCCGGAAACCTGGCGGTCAGGTCGAGCACAATCTCCACGGCGCTTTGGCTGGAGCCGACTACACCGATGCGCTGCACGTTCGATGGCAACCTATTGATGCGTTCAAGGTAGTGATTAAGGTGGAACACCTGCGGGCCGGACAGGCCGTCGAAAACCGCCGGGATATTCGCCGTGCGCCCGGTACCCAATACCAGGCTGCGCCCGTAAATGACCCGCTGATTGTTATAGGTGACCTTCCATACATGCTCGCCCTGTAACAGCAACGGCTCGACACGTTGGGCGAACGCCGAGGATTCGACACTGCCGAGAAAATGCCCGGCAACCCATTTGATGTATTGCGCATACTCGCGCCGTAGCGGGTATGTCAGCGGTAGGTTGAGGTAGTCGAACAGGCGGCCAGTTTCTTTCAGGTAATTGACGAAGCCATAGCGGCTGCGCGGGTTGCGCGGCGTGACCAGGTCCCGCAACGGGTTGTTCTGGATGTCCGAGCCGCTGAGCAGCATTTCATCCTGCCAGTCCGGCGTTGGCTTGGCGTCCAGAAAGCGATAGGTCAGCGCAGAAGCTGACTCTTCCAATCCTATAGCCAGCGCCAGGTTTGAGGGGCCGAAACCAATACCCACGATATCGAAAACAGTGTCTGACATGGAAAAGCTCCTATCCCTGGATTGGCTTCAATGGAAGATGGTAATAGTGGTACGCGGTGTTTTCGATAAACCCGAAGCGCGTGTATAAGTTGCGTGCCTTAGGGTTGTCGTCCGCGCCTTCAATAAATAACTGTTTGGCCCCGGTTGTCTGGGCGAACGCTTTTGCAGCATTCAATAACGCTAGGCCCACCCCCGTACTGCGTTTGGAGGCTTCGACATATAAGTCATTTAGTATCCACAGACGCTCCAGTGTGACACTTGAAAAGCTGGGGAAGAGTTGCGTAAACCCAATGACTTCATTGTTAACTTGCGCCACGATGATTATTGACTCGCCCAGAAAGAAGCGCTGTTGAATAAATGCCAGGGAGCGGGCCAAGTCGGGTGCTTCGCCATAGAACTCGCGGTATTTGTCCAGCAACGGCGCGATGGCCGCGGCGTCGTCTAGGGACGCGTGCCGGGTGATGATCGGATCGCTCATGGCGCGGTCACCTCGGCAAAGGCTTGCTTGAGTATGTGCAAGCCTTGGGTGATCTGCACGGGAGTGATCGTTAACGCCGGGAGGAACTTGAGTACCTGATTGTCGATGCCGGAGGTTTCAATGATGAGCCCGCCAGCATAGGCCTGCGCTGCAATTTTTTGCGCTAGGGCCGAGTCGTCAAACTCTATGCCCCTGAAGAACCCCCTCCCTTTGAGACGGTTAGGTGCCTTGGCGGCAAAGCCCAGGGATAACTCCTGCAACCCCTGATGCAACTGTTCTGCCTTGTCCCTGAGCACCTGGGTAAAACCCGCGTTGCTCCAGTAGTGATCGATCACCGCCTTGCCCGTGACGAATGCCAGGTTGTTGCCGCGAAATGTGCCGTTGTGCTCTCCCGGCTCCCAGACATCCAGATGGGGAGCCAACAAGACGAGGGACATGGGCAAGCCATAACCGCTGATCGATTTGGATAAGGTCACGATATCCGGGGTGACACCCAGTGCTTCGAAGCTGAAGAACTCGCCGGTGCGACCACAGCCGGCCTGGATATCGTCAATGATCAGCAGAACGTTATGCTCATGGGCGATGGCTTGCACGGCTCGTACCCAGGCGGCGGAAGCGCTGTTCACGCCGCCTTCGCCCTGCACCGTCTCTAGTACGATAGCCGCCGGTTTGTCGACCCCGCTGCCGCTGCGCAGCATGTTGGCCAGGTACAACGAGGTGTCCACACCGTCGCCGAAGTACCGGTCATAGGGCATGAACGTCACGTTGTTCAAACTGACGCCGGCCCCTGCGCGTTTACGCGGGTTGCTGGTCAGGGCGAGGCTGCCCAGGGACATGCCATGGAACGCGTTTGTGAACGCCACGACATTCTGGCGCCCGGTGTACTTGCGGGCCAGTTTGATGGCGGCCTCCACCGCGTTGGTGCCAGTGGGGCCGGGAAACTGCACTTTGTAGTGCAGGTTACGCGGTGCCAGGATCTGCTCTTCGAACGTTGTGAGGAAGGCTTTCTTGGCAGTGGTCTTGAAATCCAAGCCATGGGTGATGCCATTGTTACTGATGTAATCGAGCAGTGCTGCCTTCAAGACCGGGTTGTTATGCCCGTAGTTCAAGGCTCCTGCATCACTGAAAAAATCAATGAATACCTGGCCTTGCTCACTGGTCAAGGTTGAGCCTTCGGCGGTATGGAAGGTGGCGGTGAAGTCCCGGCAATAAGAGCGAACGTTAGATTCTTTAAGCTCGAATATATCCAGGGGCTGTGGCGCCGTAGGCGCAATTTTTGAAAACGAGTAATTCAGCGTAGCCGTCATGTCAGGTACCGTTTATCAATCCATGTCAATGGACTTACAACAGATATAGCGATTTCCCAGTGGCCATGTAGCGAATGCTGAGAAGACTTTAATCCCTTGAAGTCCGCGTGCAACTTTCATCCCGTGAAACATGACCCGCTCTGTTGGCCAGCAGGAACAATGACGTCTTTCGCTAATTAAACTAGCAGCAATTTAGGAATGAACCACTAATTATAAATTCATATGCTTATGACCCATTTTTGGATGGTCGCGATGATAGGCATGCCTGCCACCGCCGACACCTTAGGTCAATGAGGCGGATATGCCCTCACCAATATAAATACCCTGTCGGCGCCTGTCGCAGAGGGTGCAAATCGGTACAGTCACTGCGCTGCTGTCGCTTTCGCTTGAGCAGCGAGGTGCCGAGTCGGTAGAGGTCGGCGTGGTTGTGAAGTGGGGTTGATCCGTTTTTTCACTAGGACCGAGGAGCGTCAATCATGTAGCTCAACGTCATCCGACTCAGCGCCCGGATCCCCACTGCCAGGCTCGGGTCATCCACCTGGAAGCCCGGCGAATGGGTAGGCCACACGGTTTTGCCCTCCAGCGCGGGGGGTGTCACGCCCATACGCATGAAAACTCCCGGAACCTGGCGGGCGTATTCAGCGAAGTCATCGGCACCGTAGGTACCGTTGTCGATCCGCACCGGCGTGGTCGACACCTGTTGCAGCACCGGCATCAACTGGTCAACCAATGCAGTGTTGTTGTAGCCAGCGCGGTAATTCCCCGGCAGGTAGTCCACCTTGGTGGTGGCCCCCGAGGCTTCAGCGATGTGCTCGGCGGTGCGGGTCATGCGCTGCAACACGTCCTCACGCTGTTCATCGCTGACGGTGCGAATCGAACCTTCCAGGCGCACTTCGGCGGGGATGATGTTGTGGCGGTCACCGGCCTCGATACGCCCTACGGAAATCACCGGCGCCGGCAACAGGCTGAGGTTGGATTGGCGACTGGGAATGGTCTGCCAGGCCAGGATCACCTGGGCGGCGACGGGCACAGGGTCGATGCCGGTCCAGGGGAAGGCCGCATGGGTCTGGCGGCCGATGATGCGCGCGACAAAGGTGTCGGCCGCCGCCGTGGTGCGTTGCCGGCTGAGCGTGAAAGTCCCCGCCGTGCCCGCCGTTACGTGGATGCCGAAAATGACCGCTGGCGCTGGATTTTGCAGCGCGCCTTCCTTGATCATCAATTGCGCGCCACCTTGTTCGCCCAGCGGCGGCCCTTCCTCGGCCGGCTGGAAAATCAGCTTGAGCGTGCCCGGCAATTGCTCGCGATGGGCCGCCAAGACCTCGGCAACCCCCAGCGCCATCGCCATATGTGCATCATGACCACAGGCGTGCATCACGCCGACGTCCTTGCCTCTGCTGCGAAAGTCTGCGCCTTCATCTTTGCTGCGCACGGTCGACGCAAACGGCAGGCCGGTTTGCTCGGTGAGCGGCAGCGCGTCCAGTTCGGCGCGAATCGCGACCACCGGGCCAGGTTTGCCGCCACGCAAAATGCCGATGACACCGGTATGCGCGATGCCGGTCTGCACCTCTAGCCCCAGTTCCCGTAGGCGTTGGGCGATGCGCTCGGCGGTGTGGAACTCGCGATTGCCCAGCTCGGGTTGTTGGTGAATCGCGTGACGCAGCTCTATCACGCCGGGCAATGCCTGGCTGATCTGCGCGTCCAGGTCGTCCCAAGGCTCGGCGGCCGACACGGAACCGGACAGAAGCAGCAGGGAAATCGGTAGCTTCAACATATCCAGGGCTCAATAAGTAAACGCAATCGGCGGTGCTTTCGCGTTCAGCAAATAATCGCCAATTGCCTTGTACTTGTACGCCAGGGCGTCATGGGTGGTGTGGGTGCGTGCGTTACGCCAGTGACGGTCGAAGTTGTAGCGCGACTGGGTGGTGGCTGCGCCGCCGACTTCATACAGGCGTTCGCACACGAAGAGGGCGGCGCGGGTTGAGGCGATTTTGGCTTCGGCCACGGCAATCGAAGACTTGACCAAAATAGCTTCCAATTCCTCACCCTGCGCCAACCCCTGCAACTGCGTGCGCGCGGCCAGGTCGACCGCCCCGGCGGCTTTCTCCACCAGCGCTTCGGCGCCATGGATGCGCGCGGCCAGATCACCGAGGGTGTGCAGGATGTACGGGTCGTGGCGCGCCTGGTCCACGCCACTTTCGCGCACCGGTCGCGAGCCCGTGCGCGCCCACGCTACCGCGTCATCCAAGGCCGCCAGGCCGATGCCGACATCGAGGGCACAGTGGATCAATTGCGCACTGGCGCCGACATAGTTGCGGCGTTGATACCACTGCGCCAACGGGATCACTTGCCCAGGGCGCACCGGCACATTTTCCAGCAGGGTACTGCCGCTGGCGGTGACGCGCTGGCCCATGCCGTCCCAATCATCCAGCAGCGTAATGCCCGCAGTGTCGGCGGGCAGCATCACGTAGATCGCGTTGCCGGCCTCGTCCACGGCCTGGATCTTCAGCAGGTCGGCAAACAGGCAACCGGTGCTGTAGAACTTGCTGCCATTGAGCACCAGTTGATCGCCGCGACGCTCCAGGCGCGTGTGGATTTCACCGCGAAAGGTGCCGCTGCGTTCGGCAATCGCGCCAGATGACAACTGGCGCTCGGCAAAGGCACCGAGGTACTCACGCTGCTGTTCGGGGTTGGCGATCAGGCGCAGGTGCTCGACCGTGGCGAAATGCGGAAACAGCGCCTGGGCCACACTCGGATCGGCCTTGGCCAGGGTGATGAAAATCTGTGCCACCTGCAGTTGGCTGACGTCGCCGCCGCCCAGCTCAGTGGGGACCCGGGCGGCGCCCAGGCCGGATTCGCGGATCAGGTCGAGCTGCGCATAAGGCAGGATTCTGCCGGCGTCGCGGTCGGCGGCACCGGGTTGGATCTGCGCGGCGAGTTGGTGGGCGAGGGCAAGGTAATCGGTCATGGAAAGGTCCATCAAAGAGGTCAGGAAGCGTCGCGCAGAGCACTACGCGGTACGCCGAGCAACAGGATCAAGGTGCCGCAGGCCACCAGCGCCGCCACGATATAAAGCGCCAGGCTGATGCTGCCGGTGGAGGTCTTGATCGCACCGATCATGATGGGCGTCAGCAGGCTGCTGATCTGCCCGCAGCAGTTGACCAGCGCCAGGCCTGCGGCCTTGGCGTGGTCCGACAGGTAATACGTGGGGATGGTCCAGAAAATCGCCGTGGCCACCAGGTAGCCGCTGGTCATCAGGGTCAGTACGGCGATTGCCGAGTACGGGCTGAACAGAAAGTTGGGCAGCACCAGCATTGCCAGCGCCGCCGTGAGGCCGCCCAGCGCGAAGTGCCAGCGCCGCTCCTGATTCACATCCGAATGGCGGCACGCCCACAGCATCACGCACACGCCGACCACATAGGGCAAAGCCGAGAGCAAGCCCAGTTGCCCAAGGTTGCTCACGCCCGAATCGCGAATGATCGACGGTGCCCAGATATTGGTGACGTTGCCGGTGCACATGATGGTCAGGCAGTAGGCCAGGGTGATAAACCACACCTTGCGGTCCTTCAATGCCTCGACGAAGCGCGTATGCCCGCCGGGTTTGCGCTGTAGCCGTTCACGCGCCAGGGCTTGCTCGATGGCGTGTTTTTCATCGTCGCTCAGCCACTTGGCCGAGGCCGGTTTGTCGTCCAGCCAGTACCAAGCGAACAGCCCGGCGAGCACCGGCGGTATGCCGGTGATCACGAACAGCCATTGCCAGCCGGTAAACCCGCCGATACCGGCGAAGTGCGCCATGATCGAAGTCGACAGCGGCCCGCCGATGATCCCGCACACCGCAATCGCCATGATGAAACGCGAGGTGATACGCGCGCGGTGGCTGGCCGGGAACCAGTAGGTGAGGTACAGGATCACCCCCGGAAAGAACCCGGCTTCGGCGGCGCCCAGCAACACCCGCAGCACATAGAACTGCGCCGGGGTCTGGGCAAACGCGGTGGCGATGGTCACCAGTCCCCACAGCACCATGATGCGCATCATGGTTTTTTTCGCGCCGATCTTTTCCAGCAGCAGGTTGCTCGGGATCTCGAACAGCAGGTAACCGATGGAGAACACCCCGACGATGATGCCGAACGTGGCGTCGCTGATGTTCAGGTCGGTCTTGAACTGCAAATGCGCAAAGCTGATGTTGACCCGGTCCAGCCAGTTGAGCACGAAGCACAGGAACAGGAACGGCATGATCCGCCACGCCAGTTTGCGGTACAGGCGTTGGTCGAAGGTCGCCTGCGGGCGTTCGAAGTTCGTCATCACCAGCTCACGTCGACTTTAGCGAAGTAATAAGCACCTTCCAGGCCGTAGGGCGAGTACCAGCTATAGGTCGGGTTGTCGGTGGGGAAGAAGTAGAAGCGCTTGGCCTCGTCATTCAGTTGCTGGGGGCGACGGTCGAAGATGTTTTCGCCGCCGACGGTGACTTTCACCGCGTCGCTCAGCCAGTAGCCCAGGCTCAAGTCAGTGATGAATGCAGGGCGGATCACCTCATCGCGACTGGCGGAAATCTGGTTGCGCCCGGTGACCTTGGAATAGCGGGTTTCCTTGAGATTCACCTCAAAATCCCCCAGTTGCCAGGCGGCATTCAGCGACGTGGTGTTTTTCGGGTAGGCCGAGGTCAGGTTGCCCTGGCGGTCACGGCCCATCACGCTGACGCCGGTGCCGGCCAGTGCTGCGGGCTCCTTGATCTTCTCGATGGTTTGCAGGCTCTGATTGCTGAGCAAGGTCCATTTGGTCTTGCCGTAGCGGCCCAGGTCATAGCGGTAGTCGGCCACCAGGTCGATGCCACGGGTGCGGGTATCGGCCAGGTTGCCGAAGTACGAGACGATCTGGTTCGGGTTCAGGCCCTGGGCGGCCAGCACGTTGGAGACCGCCGTGCCTTGCAGGTTACTGGTCTGCAGGATGCGATCCTTGATGTCGATCTGGTACAGGTCGACCGTAATGTCCAGGTTCTCGGTCGGTGTGGCGACAAAGCCGAGGCTGTAGTTCATCGAGCGTTCAGGCTTGAGCTCCTTGGCGCCCAGGGCCTGGCCGGCGGCGTCGTTGACGGTGACGTAGCGCGTGGTGGCCTGCTCCAGTTGCCCGGTGAGCGGGCTGGTGCGCCAGGCGGTCAGCGACGACGAATAGAACTGCTGTTGCAGGGACGGCGCGCGGAAGCCGTTGCTCACGGTGCCGCGCACGGCGAATTGCGGGGTGAACGCGTAACGCGTGGAGAACTTGCCACTGCCGGTGTCGCCGAAATCACTGTAGTGCTCGAAGCGCCCGGCCAGGCTCACATCCCATTGATCGGTCAGGCTTTGGCTGAAGTCGACGTAGCCTGCGGTGTTGGTGCGTGAGTAATTGTGCGCGTCGGCCGGGGTGAAACCCACCAACCCTGGCGCGCCGGGGTTGGGGCGCTGGCCGGCGAGTGGGCTGCCGGTGGGGAACACGTAGCCGCCATCGGCATAAGAGGCGTATTCGCCGGCCTGGATCTCGAACCCATCGCGGCGGAATTCAAGGCCGGTCGACACGTTCAGCGGCTTGGCAAACAGCCCGGTATCGAACGCACGGGTCAGGTCGAGGTTATTGGTCCATTGGCTGGCGATCAGGTTGCCGCCGTCCATATCCTGAGGGCTGTTTGGTCCCAGGGACGGGTTCAGCGAACGTTCGTTGCGGGTGTTGGCGTTGTTGTAGCCGTAGCTGCTGCTCAGGTCCCAAGCCCAGCCCAGCAGGTCGTCGTTGCGCACGCCGAACACGCTTTGGAAGTCGTCTTCTTCCACGACGAAACGCGGCGAGAAACCGTCCGGGTACACCGAGACAATGTTCTGCGGCGAGTTGGCGGTGCGGTAAGTGCCCCAACTGGTGGAGTTGCGGTGGCTGAGGGTGGAGAACGAGTACAGCGTGTAGTCCTCGTTCAGCGGCAGTTCGGCGTTGTAGCCGAAGTTATAGGTTTGCGAACGAGGTTGGCCCAGTTGCTGGCGGTAGCGGCTTTCGCTGGTTTCGCGCGGGTCGGGCTGGCCGTTCTGGCGGAAATAGATGCTGGTGCGATCCGGCACGGCGCCGGCCACGTTGGAGCTTTCCTGGAGGCCGATATCGGCGCTGAGGCTGAAAAAGCCGTCATTGGGCAGCTCGAAGCCCTGGTTGATCTGACCCTGGCCCCGCGCACCGAAATTACCCTTGCCGCCCACACGGTTGGCGTACTGCCCATAGAGGGCGCTGCCGCTGCCGCCGGAGCGGTTGGTCTTGAGGATGATGTTGATCACCCCGGCAATCGCGTCCGAACCGTATTGCGCCGCCGCGCCGTCGCGCAGCACTTCCACGTGGTCCACCGCGGCGATGGGGATCAGGTCGAGGTCGGCGGGCGACTGGCCGCTTGAGGTGGCTGCGGTCTGCACAAAGATCAGCGACGTATTGTGGCGGCGCTTGCCGTTGACCAGCACCAGCACATGGTTACCGCCCAGGCCGCGCAAAGTCGCGGACTTGACCGACAACCCGGTGCCGCCGGTAAAGCCTGCGGCGTTGGTGTAGGACGGCACACTGGCGGCCAGGGCGTCGCGTAGGTTCTGTTTACCGGAGCGGGCGAGGTCGTCGGCGCTGATCACATCGATCGGCGCCAGGCTCTTGGCGACGGTGCGACCGCTGTCCCGGGCACCGGTGACCACCACGGTTTGCAGGGCGGTGTCACTGGCCGCCGACGGACGTGACGGGTTCTCTTCAGCGTGGGCTGCCGGCTGGGCGCACAGCCCGAGGATGCCGGCGGTCAGCAGGCTGAACCTGGGACGAAAGCGAGTGTATGGGCGAGACATGGTGAGGCTCCGATGGTTAGGTGCCGCTTTCCATTCCTGGTGGTGGGAGTTCCTGACAGTACTGGGGAGGCTTATGTGTTGGCTGTTTCTAGTTATGGGTTGAGGTCAACGCCCCAGCATCACGTCCTGGCGGGCCTGGTCGACCAGTGCCATCTGCCGCGTCAGTCGGGCTTTGCGTTCGGCCAGCAGCAAGGTCTTGGTCCATTCCACGGCCTTAGAGGAATGGCTGGCCAGGCGTGCGGCCAGTTCCAGCGCGCTGGCGTAGGCGTCGTCCACCACTTGGTTGACCAGGCCGATGGCCAAAGCCTCTTGGGCATCGAATTTGCGCGCGCTGAGCATGATGTCCAGGGCCGCTGCTTCGCCTATCAGGCTGGGCAGGGTGATCGCACTGAAGCCGGACAACATGCCGTGCTGCACTTCGGGGAAGTGAAAGCGCGTGTCGTGCCGCGCAATACGGAAATCGCAATGAATCGCCAGGCTGATGCCCAGGCCCAGGGTGTGGCCGTGCAACGCGGCAATCACCGGCTTGCTCAAATCGTTGCCGACACCGGGCAGGGCACGGGCCAGGACTTCGCTGCTGACGGTCTCGCCGGTGGCGTCGATCTCCTTGAGGTCGGAGCCGGCGCAAAACGCCCGCTCGCCGGCACCGCGCAGCACGATGGCGCGCACGGCGGTGTCTTGCTGCGCGCGCTGCCAAACCTCGGCCAGCGCGTGCTTGGCCTGGCTGTCCAGTGCGTTGAGGCGCTCCTGGCGGTTGAGGGTGACCACCAGGATTCCTTCGCCAATATTTTGATACTCGACTGTCATGGGGTGCTTTTTATCCGGTGTGAAAGAAAGACGCGATTACCCCTTGAGGTCAGCGCCAAAGTGAGGAAAACTTAATTGATGTGCACAATGCAAACAAGATGTTTGTTATATGAACATATTCTTATCGGGTCAAAAACGGTTATAAAAAATGAAAGCCATAGTTCTAAAAGCCTTCGGCGGGCCGGAGCAATTGCAGGTCGAGGAGGTGCCGACCCCGCAGGTTGGCGCGGGTGAAGTGCTGGTCCAGGTCGCGGCAGCCGGGGTTTGCCATCATGACCTTTTGCATCGTGCCGGGCGGTTACCGGGAGCCCATACCGGCGTGGTACTGGGCCATGAAGTGGCGGGTGAAGTGGTTGAGGTGGGCGCGGGTGTGCACCATTTGACGGTCGGCGCCCGGGTGGTGGTTTACCAGCGACGCTTTTGCGGTCAGTGTCGTGACTGCCTGCGCGGTCGCCAGGATCTGTGCCGGGCCCTGGGCCTGCCATCGGTGGACACGGAAGGCGCCTATGCCGAATACCTGCGAGTACCCGCGATCTCCGCCATCGAACTGCCCGACGGTCTGGACTACATCCCGGCCGCCTTGGCGTCCTGCCCGATCGGCACCAGCGTGCGCGCGTTGCACGGCGAGGCCGCGCTCAAACCCGGCGAAAGCGTGTTGATCAATGGCGCCAGCGGTGGCCTGGGCGCCCATCAGATCCAATTGGCCAAGGCGGTAGGCGCGCGGGTCATCGCCGTCACAGGCAGTGCGGACAAGCGTGATTTTCTCCACAGCCTGGGCGCCGATGACGTGATTGTGAGCAGCGGCAGCTACAGTGCCGAGGTCTGGAAACTAACCGGCAAACGCGGCGTGGACGTGGCCATGGAAAACCTCGGCAGCACCCTTGAAGACACTCTGCGCAGCATGGCCCTCGGAGGGCGCGTGGTGGTATTGGGCAATGTGACGCCCGTCAGTGTGCCGATCAACCCAGGGCTGTTGATCGGCCGACGCCTGCGGGTACAAGGCTCCGGCAGCGCCACCCTCGAAGAAGTGCGCCTGGCGCTGGCATTGATCAAGGGCGGGCAGGTCAAGCCGTTGATTGACCGTGTGCTGCCGTTTCACCAAGTGGCCGAGGCCCACGCGCTGCTGGAATCGCGTCAGGTCAATGGGCGCATTGTGTTGAGCGGGTGGTAAGCATGGACATCAGTACGCTGCTCAGCCAGGCGGCCTTTAAATGGCCCGACCACATCGCACTGCACGAACCGGCCAGTGCTCGCACCCTCACGTTTGACGAATTGGACCGCGCCCTCAGTGGCGTCGGACAAGCGTTGGATCGGTTGCAAATCCCGGTGGGTGCGCGGGTGGCCTTACTGGCCGACGCCAGCCTCGACTACCTGCTGGCCGACTATGGCTGCATGGCCAGCGGCCGTGTGCGCGTGCCGCTGGATCCGGCCCTGGCGCTTGATGAATTGCTTGCTCAGCTACAGGACGCGGGCGCTGCCTTGCTGCTGTTTTCCGAGCAGTACGCCGGTGTGGCGCAAGGCTTGGGCATCCGTTGCCTGCCGCTGCAAGCCGTGACCGACTCCAACCCCGTCGACATCCTTCCACGCCCGGCGCAATCACCCCAGGCGCTGGCCTCGCTCAACTACACCGGCGGCACCACCGGCACGCCCAAGGCCGTGATGCACCGGCATGCCAGCCTGTGTGCGGTGTTGCAAAACATCGTCATGGGGCGGGGCGCCGTGGTCGGCGATGTACTGCTCAACGTCCGCCCGCTATGGCCGATTGCAGCGGTGGCGGTGCTGGCCCATTTGCTCAGCGGCGGCCGAGTGGTGTTGGGTGGTCGCTTCGACGGCAAGGCATTCATCGCTCAGCTTACTGAGTACCAGGTGGCGTTCAGCTCTCTTGTGCCTACGCAATTACTGCGTCTGTTGCGCGAAACCGGCCCTGCAGCGGCCGATCTTCCGGTATTCAAGAGCCTCGATATCGGCGCTGCCGCGTTGACCGGCGACGTGCTGGAAGGCTCATGCAGTTTGTTCAGTGAACGCATCGGCGTGCTCTACGGCATGACCGAAGCGCCCTGGAGTTGCTACCTCTCGCCCGCGCAAATGTCGGCGGTGCGCGCGGCCGGCGACAGTGGCGAAGGTGTGGTGGGCCGACCGTTGTTCAGCGCCGCGATCCGTATCGATCAACCGGACGCAAACGGTGTGGGCGAGATTCTGCTCGGCGGCCCGCAATTGATGAGTGGCTACTGGCAACTTGAAGCGCTCAGTGCTAAGACCCTGGACAACGGCTGGCTGCGCAGCGGTGACCTAGGGCGCATTGGCGCCGATGGGCTGCTGCGAGTGCTGGGGCGTTGCAAGGACATCATCCGCAGCGGCGGCAAATCCGTGCAGCCCGGTGAAGTCGAACAGAACCTGCTGAGCCATCCCGGCGTGCAGGACGCCCACGTGTTTGGCCTGGAGGACCTGGAGTGGGGCGAGCAAGTATGCGCAGCCGTGGTATTGGAGGGTTCGCGAGAGCTATCGGCACAGCAGTTGATGGACCACTGCCGCGCCGGTTTGTCGCGCTACAAGGTGCCGCGCCGCATTTACTTCATCGACGAACTACCGCGCTCCCACTACGGCAAGGTGCAGAAAAACCGCCTGCTCGCCGCACTGGGCCTCAAGCCCTAAAGGTTGCCCAACTGCGCCGCGATACCTTCACAGGCGCGGCGCACGTGGCTGGCCAGGGAAGAGCCGGGGTGGGTTTCGTCTTCCATCTCAAGCCCTGCAACGACGACCGCGCCAATGGCTTGCCCGGCTTCCACGCGAATCGGAAACGCCACCGAAGACAGGCCCGGCTTGAACTCGCCGTGGCCGAAGGCGAAGTCCTGCTGGCTGCGAATTTGCTCCAGTGCCGGCAGGGCTTTGGCGTAACGCGCTTCGCCGAGGATTGCCTGTGCGGCCGTCTTGCTGTAGGTGGCGAGTACCGCACGCCCGCTGGGGCTGCCGTCGATGGGGAATTGGTCGGCCAGGTCGACAATCACGTTGAGCGGCGTGGTCGGTGTCCACATCCGCTCGATCAACACCACTTGGTCACCCACCGGCACCGACAACGACACAATCGCCTGGCGCTCGCCGATCACCCGTTGCAACTCGATGGCGTAGGGCAGGGCGATCTTGCGCAGGTTCAGGCGGTTCAGGTACGCCGCCGAGTAGATCAGGCATTCCGGGCCGATGCGATAGGTGCCGCCCTGGGATTCGATCAGGCTCCAGTGGGTCAGGGTCTTGAGCAGGCGATGAATGGTGGTGCGGTCTATACCGGTCAGTCGCGCCAGGTCCAGCGCGCTGGCGCCATGCTTGAGGCCCGACAGGGTGCGCAACAGTACGATCGAACGGTCGATAACCTGAACGCGCCCACCGGCGTTTTCCTTACTGCTGGTGGGCGGGGGAGGAGCTGAAGAAATATCCATGGTGGCAGCGGCTTCCGAAATCATTTTGTTCGGCAAGCGCGGATCGCAGGCTTGGCCGGTGACCAAGGTTAGCCGCGATCCGTTGCTGGGTGAAGCCTTGATTTACGTGTCGAAGAACACCAGTGCGCGCAATTCGATGCTGCGCCGTGGCGGCGCGTCCTTTGGCGTGGTGGGGTCATCAAATGCGGTGTGTGCACTCAGCCTGGCTACATCCCGCCGCGAATCGTGGATCTTCAACAGTAAGGCCTCGTCTGGTCGCAACTGCGGATAGTAAAACCAGCGGTGAGCCGGGTTAGCCTTGACCGAAAACGTTTCGCCGACCTTGTCGCGATACACCAGGTCGCTGGGCAACAAATCGCTATCGACCATGCTACGCGCATCGCACAAGGCAAGGGGCGTGCTCAGCACTGTCGCGCCGATGGGCCGCCACACATTGATGATCGCAAAGCGTTTGAGCAGGCGCTGTTCGGCTTCGTCTGGGTCGAGGTGGTCGCGCACACGGCGAATCGCCGAGCGTTCGGTCTGGTCGTTGTGCACGTAGCGCACCGGCTCGCGCAGGCCACGCGCCTCACGGCCAGGGTCATCGACGCGAATCGTATGGTCGAAAATCACCACCTTTATCGCACCAGTCTGCTGTTTGAGCAGGGCTTCGGTTTCCGGGTAGTAATGCAGGCGCACCTGTTCGTCATCCTCCAGGTTGACCACTGCGCTGGCGTGCTCGACCTTCTCGAAGCCCTCACGCTGCAGGCTCGCAGACGTATCCAGCAACCGCGCGTTATGGATGGTCACCTGGGTAGGGTCAAGTACGCCGCTGCGCTGGGCCGCGCCATCGGGTGGCGGGTAGGTGTAGTTCACCGGGCGCTCGCCGGTGTCTTTCAGGTAATTGAGCACGCCGAGCACGGAGGCGGGCGCGAGTTGTGTCTGATGGGTTCCCATAACCATCTCCCGGTGTCAGAACGGTTCCTTGAATGGCCGCAAGTCCAGCTCCTGGGTCCAGGCGCTGCGCGGTTGGGTGTGCAGATACCAATAGGCGTCGGCGATGTCTTCGAGCCGCAATGCGCCGTCCTCGCCCAGCTTGGTCAGGTAGTCGGGCGCACGGCTTTTCACGCGCTCGCCATCGATGGAACCGTCGATGACCACATGGGCGACATGCACATTCTGTGGGCCGAATTCCCGCGCAAACGACTGGCTTACCGAGCGCAGCCCGGCCTTGCCTGCCGCAAACGCGGTGTACGGCGGCTTGCCGCGCAGTGAGGCGGTGGCGCCGGTAAACAACAGGCTGCCGCCACCATTGGCGAGCAAGGTGCGGGTGGCTTCGCGGGCGAATAAAAAGCCCCCCAATGTCGAGGCGCGCCAGGTTTGCTCGAACAACTCGGCGCTCAACTCAAGCGCCGGCTTGGACACCGAATTGCCCACGTTGAAGATCGCCGCCCTGAGTGTGCCGAGCTCATTGACCTGGGCGATGGCGGCGAGCACGTCGGCTTCGATACCCAAGTCGGCCACGATTGCATTGGCTTTGCCGCCGTTCGCTTCTATATCAGCCACCACCGTCTGCAACTTGTCCTGGCTCCTGCCGCTGACCGCTACGCGGTAGTCCTCGCGGGCAAAACGCCGTGCTAAGGCTGCACCCAGCCCGGCAACCGCGCCGACCCCGGCAATCCACACCACTGATTCCGCCATGCGCCACATCCTCCAATGGGGTAAGTGGCTACCAATCTACCCATGGCCGGGCGGGAGGAATAAGAATATCGACAGCTAAGGTTATGCCCATGTTCTCAGACGTAAGGGAGCGGAAAGGTGCAGCCTGTGAGAGGCAGGTTCAATGCCCTACCAATTCTTCCAGCAACTCCTCCTTATACCCCTGTAGCACTGATGATGTCCGATCCCTCGGATGGGGCAGGTCTACCCGGATTTCATGCTTGATCCGGCCCGGATGTGCGTCCATCACGATCACTCGATCTCCCAGGTATAACGCCTCTTCAATATCGTGGGTGACCATAATCACCGTGCAACGCTGCTGTACCCAGATGCGTTGCAGCTCGCGTTGCAGGTGCACGCGGGTCAAGGCATCGAGGGCGCCCAGCGGTTCATCCAGTAGCAACACCTTTGGCTTGTTGATCAGCGCCCTGGCGATCGCGGCGCGCTGCGCCATGCCGCCGGAGAGCTGATGGGGGTAGGCATTTTCAAATCCTTCAAGGTTCACCAGCGTGATGTGTTCAGCTACCTGACGGTCTTTCTCCACCTGGGCCAGCTTGTGGTTTTTCAGGGCCAGGGCGATGTTCTGGCTGACGGTCATCCAGGGGAACAGGCGATGGTCCTGGAACACGATGCCGCGTTCCAGGCTGGTGGCGGCGATACGCTTGCCGTCCAGCAAAATATCGCCTCCGTATTCGGCTTCCAGGCCGACAATGAGTCGCAGCAAAGTGGATTTTCCGCAGCCGCTGGCGCCGACAATGCTGACAAACTCGCCAGGGCGCACGTCGAGCTGGATGTCGTGCAACACCGGCAGTGAACGGCCTTCGATCTGGTATGTCTTGTTCAGGCCGCGAATCTGCAGCGCACCGGTTTGCAGGTATAGCGGGGAAGCGATTGCGTTCATATCAGGGCCTTTCAACGGAGGTTGCGCCAGCGCAACAGGTGGCGGCTCAGCAGGGTGAATAACAGGGTCATCAGGTAGCCGAGCAAGCCGATGCACAGCACGCTGAGCACGATCACTTCCATGCGCGAGCCGGCCTCTGCGTTCATCATCAGATTGCCCAGGCCCGCCCCGGAGGACAGGAACAATTCACTGCCTATCGCGGTGACCCAGGCGAATGCCAGCGCGTGCAGCACGCCGGTGGCGATACTCGGCAACGCCGCCGGCAGCAGCACCTGGGTGAATTGCTGAACAGGGGTGAGCACCAGCACCTGGCCAACTTCCCGGTAACGGCGCTCCACATGGCTGAAACCCTGGTAGGTGTTCAGTACCATCGGGTAGAACGCGGCAAGGGTGACGATCAGCACTTTGGAAAACTCGCCGTTGCCGAACCACATCGCAATCAGCGGGATCCAGCCAAGCATCGGTACCTGACGAATCGAGTGGAACAGCGGGCCGATCAAACGGTTGGCTACGCTGGACAGTGCCATCAGCACCCCCAGCATCACGCCGAACACAATGCCCAGTAGCAAGCCACTGCTGGTACGCGCCAGGCTTGCCAGCAGGTTGACCAGTAGTTCGCCGTTGCCGAGCATTTGCAGCAACGCGGGGCCGATTGCCGATAACGGCACGAAGGCATAGGCCCCGGCAGCGTCCTGGCGTGAGACGTATTCCCAGGCGAGCACCAGCAGCAGTGGCAGCAGCAGTCCTCGGGATTTTTTCAGTAAGGGCAGCATGTGAGGCTCCTAGCGGGTCTGCCAGCGAAACAGGCGCTGTTCGATACGGCGAAAGGCATAGTCGAGGGCAAACCCAATCACCCCGGTCACCACTACACCGACCATCACCACATCGATGCGCAGCATCTGCCGGGCCATCTCGATCATCTGCCCCAGCCCACTGTCGGCCGCCAGCAACTCAGTGGCGACCAGCACCACCCATGCACGGGTCAAGCTGATGCGAAAGCCGGTGATGATCGGCGGCGCGGCGGCGGGCAGAGCCACCAGGCGCACAAAGGTCGGCCAGCGCAAGCGGTACACGTCGGCCACTTCGAAGTAACTGCGCGGAATGCCGCGTACCCCTTCTCCTGCAGCGAGTGCCACCGGGAAGAACGCGGTTTTGGCGACGATAATGATCTTGAAGGTTTCATCAATGCCGAACAGCAGCACGAACATCGGTATCAACGCGATGCTGGGGATCTGGCGCAGGGTGTGGAACAGCGGCCCGCAGTACACCTCGACGTTCTTGGACAAGGCCATCAGCACGCCGAAGACCAAGCCACACAGTGAACCAATGCCAAAGCCCAGGCCGAGCCGCGACAAGCTATTACCCAGGTGTTCGAGCAATTCGCCGCTGGCCAGCAGTTCTTCGAAGGTGTGCAGCACCTGGGCCGGTGGTACTAGTAGGTTGCGCGGGAAAATCCCGAGGTGGGCCACCCACGTCCAGACGGCGAGCAAAGCCAGGGGCGAGATCAGCCAGGTGAGAGCGGTGAACAATCGATGGGTGCGCATGGCAAGTCTTTTTCAGCGAAGTACAACGTGTCCATCGCAAAACATGTGCCACAACCCAACCCATCTGTAGGAGCCCGGCTTGCCGGCGATGAGACCCGTAAGATCAGCTCATGGCAAACGGGCAATTGGTGATGGGGTGCTGCTGGGGCAGCACCCATTCAGCAGCCGCCTCAGAAGTCGTAGCTCACGCTGGTGTAATAAAACGCCCCCTGTGCGCCTTCCGGGCTGGTGATGGAGTATTTCGGTACCCCATACAACTGCGCACCATCGGATTTGTCAGGGTGGGTATCGAACAGATTGATCGCACCCACCGAGACTTTTACGCCCTTGTGGAAGGTATACGACAGGTCGAGATCGGTCACCCATTGCGGGCTGTAGGTTTGATCCAGGCTGGGATTGGTGGCATTGAGGCTTTTCCATTCGCCATAGCGGCGCTGGGCCACGGTCAGGCCCCAGTTTTCATACAGCCAGTTGGCGCTCAGGGTCAGCTTGGTGTCCGGCGTGCCTTCCTCGATCAGGCCCTGTGTGTTGCGCCCGACAATCTGCGAACCCTTGATATTGCCCACATCGCGCAAGCCAGTGATGGTGGTGTCGGTCTTGGCAAAGCCGCCGCTCAGGTTCAGGCGACCCCACTGCTGCAGGTCCCACTGGTAATTGCCGGTCAACTCGATACCGTCGGTGCGGGTGTCGGCGACGTTGGTGTAGAACGCCGCGCTCTGGATATTGGCGTAGGGTGTACCGGCGAAGATCGGCGTGACCACGCTGGCGGGCAACTGGTCGGAAAGGGTGATGCGGTTGTCGATGTTGATGCGGTACGCGTCCACCGTGACCGAGGCATTTTCCAGTGGGCGCCAGACCAGGCCCAGGGAATAGTTGGTCGACTCCTCCGGCTTGAGCGCCTTGCCGCCAAGCGCCTGGGCTTCCGGGCTGTTGGCGCGCAACGTACGTTGTTGCACCTCGACGAAGTTGCCGCTGCCCGATGGTTGCTCTACCACCTGCACACTGAACGAGGACATGCCGCTCTGCACCAACGAAGGCGCGCGATACCCGGTGCTCGCAGTGGCCCGTGCGGCGATCTGTGGAGTGAAGTCGTAGCGCAGGGACAGTTTGCCGTTGGTGGTGTCGCCAAAGTCCGAATAGTGCTCAGTACGCACCGCCACGCCGGCCTGGAATTTCTCGGTAACCTGGCCCTCGACGTCAATGTAGGCGCCCAGTACCTTGCGATCCAGCGAGGCAGCATCTACCTGGGTGATGCCTGAGTAATAACCTGGAATTCGGCGCCCGGTGATCGGGTCGGCCGTGTTGAACAGCGGGCCGTTCTGCCAGCCCGCCGCTTCACCCGCGCTCAGTTGATAGTTTTCCTTGCGCCAGGCCAGCCCGGCGGAGAGTGTCAGCGGCTTGAACAACAGGTCGGTGGGAAAGTCGCGCACCCAGTCCAGGGTCAAGTTGGTCTGGTCGTTTTCGCGCTCTCCGGTGTAGATCTTCGATGGGCTATTGGTGCCGTAGCTGGGGTTGATCGCATTGCGGTCGGTGGATTTAAGGGTGTTATTACCATGGTTGAGCGCCAGGTCGAACTTGCCCAGACGCTCGTTCTCCCAGCGCAGCCCGCCGGTCACCGCATAATCCTCCAGGCCGTAGCGGGTGATCGGCAAGCGGCCGTCTGGGTAGCGCGCCAACGCGTTACTGCCGTAGTTGTTACGCAAGGTGGTAGGCGGGTCGAAGAAACCTTCGGCGTCGGTGTTCTTGTGGGAGTAGGTGGCGAAGCCGTAGGCGGTCAGGCTCTCGCCGATGCCGACCTCGCTGTTGGCCACGAAGTTGTACTGGTCCGAGACATTGCCTGCACCCCAACGCCAGGTGCGGTAGCGGTTATTCTGCTCGCGGGGCGTATTAACACTGGTATCTCCGGGGTAAAAGATCCGGTTGTCGGGGTTCGTGTCGCTGGCCGGGTCCTGGCTGCCGGCGTCGAAGCTCAAGGTCAGGAAGCCGTCGTTGGGCAGCGTGAAACCCTTCCAGCCGTTGAGCTTACGCTGCAGGCCATCGCCTTTGTCATAGCCGCCAAAGCGATAGCCCAGGTTGCCGCCGTCGTCGTTTTCCTTGAGCACAATGTTGATTACCCCCGCGATGGCGTCGGAGCCATATTGGGCTGCGGCGCCGTCGCGCAGGATCTCTACGCGCTGGATCGCACTCAACGGAATCAGGCTCAAGTCCACCGCCGCCGCGCCACGCCCATTCACCAGGCTCTGACGGGTGATATTCGCGCTGCTGTGACGGCGCTTGCCGTTGACCAGCACCAGCACTTGGTCCGACGCCAAGCCACGCAGCGAAGCGCCCTGGGCGATGGAGCCGCCGAAGGCTCCTTGAGGTGATTGTGGGAAGTTGAACGACGGCGACAAGGCGGTGAGGGCGCCGGACAGATCGGTGGCGCCGGTTTGCTGCAATTGCTCGCCAGACAGTACGTCGACGGGTGCTGCGCTTTGCAGGGCGGTCAAGTCGCTGCGGCGGGTGCCTAGTACCACTACGGTGTCCAGGCGATCGTTTTTTGCAGTTGGCTGCGTATCGTCTGCCGCAAATACAGGCACGGCAAGGCTGCCCATGACCAGCGCAATGGCGCCGGCCAACGGAGTGCGTTGGAACATAAAAAGGTCCTTTCAGAATGTAGGAGCCCGGCTTGCCGGCTCCTACAGGGAGTGGAGGTGTGGTTGGGTTAGAAGCGGCTGGTCACGCTCAGGCCTACGGTGCGAGGGTCGCCGTAGGTGATCACGTACTGGCCCAAGCCACCGTTCGGCCGGCCATGGACTTGGTAGCGGCGGTCGGTGAGGTTGTTGACGAAGCCGGTGACGCTGAGTTTTTCGTCGGTGCTGTACCAGGTCAGGCGACTGTTAGCCAAGGTGTAGTGAGGCTGGCTCAGGTCCTTGTCGGCGCTACTCTGGCGGTCGGCGAGGAAGTATTCCTTGTCGCGGAAACTCACATCCGCCCCCGCCACCAGCTTGCCGCCGATTTCCAGTGGGATGGTGTAGTCGCCGCCCAAGGACACCACATTACGCGGCGAGCGCACGAAGCTGTTGCCGCTATAGTCGCCGGTGACTGCGCCGGTGGTGGGGTTGGTGTTTTTGAAATCGGTGTATTCGCTGTCCAGGAACGAGATCGCTGCGCGCAGGTGCAAGTAGTCGGTGAGTTGGCCTTCCAGTTCCAGCTCGGCACCTTTGACCTTACCCTTGGCGCCGTTGGTCAAGGCGGTTGTCAGTACTCCGTTGTTAACCGTCAGCAGGTTCACCTGAATGTCCGAATAGTCGTAGTAGAAGATATTCGCGTTGGCGGTCAGGCGATGGTTGAACCACTCGGACTTCACGCCGAACTCATAGGCGTCGAGTTGTTCCGGGTCTACCGTGGTCAGTTGCGACAGGCTGGTGGACAACCCGGTGTTGAAACCGCCGGAACGGAAGCCATGGGCGTAGCGGAAAAACACGCGCACGTTGTCGTTGATGCGGTATTCCGGGGTCAGGTCGTAGGTCCAGGCTTCCCAGGTCTTATCCTCCTGGCGATTGCCGTTGCTGCCGGCGGCGGCTAGCGGGATCAATGGGCCGTTGGCGGTGGCGCGGGTCAACTGGGTCAGGCTGAGGTCGATGTCTTTCTTTTCCTGGGTCCAGCGCAGGCCACCGGTCACGCTGAAGTTGTCGGTGAAGTCGTAGGTCAGGTTGCCGAATAGCGCGTAGCTGTCAGTCTTGTGGTCGTAGCTCAGGTCACGAAAATCCGTGGCGCCCCCAATCTGGTTCGAACCTGTGCCGTTGGGGGTCGGGCCGGGCTGGATAAAACGCCCGGCGGTGCTATCCAGATCTTCATGGAAATAGTGCGCACCGGCCAGCCAGCGCAGGGTTTCCTGCTGGGGCGAGGCCAGGCGGATTTCCTGGGAATACTGAGCGTATTTGTTGTCTGCAGTGGAGGTCCCGTTGACCTCGTACGGCGTGTAGTCGCCGTCACTGCTGGACTGGCCGCGAATATAGTCATAGGCGCTGATGGACGTGAGGGTGTAGTCGCCCAGGTGCCAGTTGAGGGTCAGCGAAGTACCGTCGTGATTGAGCTTGGAATCGTCTTTCACATTGAGCGCGATATCGCGCCCGGCCGGCCGCTGGTAGCCCACGTTGTAATAGCGGCCCAGGGTCAGCGCACCGTTGGCGCCGTCGCTCTTGAACTCGCGGCTATGGATTTTCCACAGCGCGTCCAGGTCGTCGTTGAGCTGGGCGAAGAACTGCAGGCGCACGGCCTTTTTGTTCACGTCACCGTAGGTGTGATCGTCCACCAGGTTCTTCTGGAAACCGTCGCGCTCTTCGGAGTACAGCGAGATCCGCGCAGCGAGTTTCTCATCCACCAGAGCACCGCCGAGGGCGCCGCTGAGGATGCGTTCGTTCTTGCTGCCAAAGCCGATGGTGCCGAAACCGTCGGTGTCGAACGTCGGTTTCTTCGAGATGATATTTACCGCGCCGGCCGTGGTGTTCTTGCCGTAGAGCGTGCCCTGTGGCCCGCGCAGAATCTCGATGCGCTCCAGGTCCCACAGCGGGCCGCCACCGGCAATCGGTGCGTTCAGGTACACGTCATCGGCATAAATGCCTACGGGGTAAACCGTGGCCGCACCGGTGTCGCCAGTGCCCAGTCCGCGGATGTACCAGCGCGGGCGACCGTCGCCGTCGGGATTCTTGGCCGAGGCGTTGGGAATGAAGGTGGTGATGTCGCCCATGTTACGTACGCCATCGGCGACGATGCTGGTGCCCTGGACCGCCGATACCGCCACCGGAACCTCTTGCAGGGTTTGCTCGCGGTGTTGCGCGGTGACGGTCACGGTCTTGAGTGACGGCTCGGTCTTGCTGGCGTCGTCTTCAGCGGCGTGCGTGCTGCCGGCGACGAGCAAAGCGAGCCAAAGGCCCTTGGTGATCGGATTGATTTTATGCATTGCAGTCTCCCCCGGAAAATATGTCCTTAAGGGGGGTAGAGCAGAGATCGTGCCAAGAGGATTTCAGTGTTGATACATGAGCGTAAGCTTCTGATTTTAATTATAAAAAAAATATACAAAGCTGAGTTTTATAACGCTTTCAAGAGGCGTGAAAACGACCTGCGGAGGATTCAGCAGAAAGTGCGCGCAGTGTGTTGCTGGAGCAGCAGGGAAAGTGTTGCCAGGCCAACACAGCTGGCACTGATCACACATTAATTGTAGGAGTTCGGCTTGCCGGCGATGGCGTTTTCACGGCTGCCATCGCCGGCAAGCCGGGCTCCAATAGGTAGGGTAGGACTAAACAGCGACGCGCGAAGTGGAGCCAATGACTTTTTCCAGCACGCTGAAGTCGATCCAGTCGCGCACATCGAAGCGGCGCGGGATGAAGTTCCAGCGGAACAGGAAGTCGGTGAAATCCTGCAATGCATCGATCGAGCGCGAGTCCAGCGTGGTCCGCAGTCGACGGTGCGCATCTTCACCATAGGCGGCCGTGACCCAGTATTCGCTGGTATTGAGTTCTTTGGCGAGAAAGCGCCGGGTTTCATCCGGGTTGGCCCAGGCCCACTGCTCGGTGCGCAGCACGGTATCGACGATTTTCACGCTGGCATCGAAATGCTCCTGCAGCAGGTTGATATCCACGGTGAGGGTGCGCGGCGTGCCGTTGTTGCTGCGGATCAACGGGTCCGGGTGCGAACCGGTGTCTACCACGACATGCAAACCGAACTCATTGGCCAAGTGCACAGCGTGGGCGCCCTTGAGAAAGATCGCGTCGATATCGCCGCGCAGCAGGCCGATCAGTTCATTGTTACGCCGACTGAAGCGGCTGACCCCCAGTCCGATTTCGGGGCCATACACATAGGAGGTCTGGTTATCGCTGTAGGTCCCGCCATAGGGGTAGTCCACCAGTTCCACGTCCGACACGTTCAAGCCTTCGAGCTTGAGCGCGTTTTCCAGGCCACGCAGGGCCTGGGCACGCGTGAAGTCGATCTGTACGTTGGCCCACTTGGGCAGACCGAAACGGCGGTTTTTCAGGTCGCGTACGTTCTTGACTCCGCTCTCTGCGGTGGTGAGGATCAACTGCACCTCGTCGCTCCACGACAACCCCAGCACGCGGGTTTCGACGCCACTGGCGTAGGCCCAGATCGCCGGGATATTGCCACCGTGGCGCACCGAATTCTGCAGGTGATGGTCATAGTGGGCTTCGCGCACTTCCCGCTCGGTGGACTCGCGCAACGATTGGATATTGGTGCCAAAGGGCAGGAAGGCTTCGGCCAGTCGCCCGGACTGCACCGCGATGCCAAGCCCGGTGGGGACCGGGCTGTGGGTATACCAGAGAGTATCGAGTGGTTTGCTCATAAAATTCTTCGTTCAAATCCATGAAATGTTCGCACATTGCAGGAGCCCGGCTTGCTGGCGATGGCGCCCGTGAATGATGCAGTAATCATTAGGAGGCCATCGCTGGCAACCCAGCTCCTGCAGGGTTGGCGTTGTCGTTGAGCACAGTGTTCAACGGCCGTGCATCGATCCATTCACGCACATCGAAGCGCTGTGGAATAAAGCGCCAACGGTGCAAAAAGTTGGTGAAGTCCTGCAGGGCAGCAATCGCCTGTTCATCCAGCTCGGTACGCAGGCGCAGGTGCGCGTCGTGGCCATAGGCGGCTGTCACCCAATACTCGCTGCTGTTGGTTTCCCGCGCCAGGTAACGGCGGGTGTCTTCCGGGTGGGTATGGGCCCACTGTTCGGCGCGCAGCACCGCGTCGAGGATGCCAGTGGCCACGTCAAAATGGTTCTCCAGCAGGTTCAGGTCTACCGCCAGCGTGCGTGGGGTGCCGTTGTTGCTGCGGATCAGTGGGTCGGGGTGGGCGCCGGTATCGATCACGATATGCAGGCCGAAATCATGGGCGTGCTGGGCGGCGCTGGCGCCCTTGAGGAATATTGCATCCACCTCGCCGCGCAGCAGGCCGATCAGTTCCAGGTTGCGCGCGCTGACCTGGGTGTTGACCGGCGTGCCGGCCACATTGCGCACGGCGCTGTCGCTGAAGGTACCACCGTAGCGGAAGTTGACAAGCTTCATATCGCCGACTTTCAAGCCTTCCAGCGACAGCGCGTTTTCCAGGCCGCGCAGGGCCTGGGCGCGGGTGAAGTCGATTTGAACGCTGGCCCAGTCCGGCAAGCCGAAGGTGCGGCCCTTGAGGTCCTTGATGGTCTTGATACCGCTGTCCGGGCGGGTCAGGATCAGTTGCACTTCATCCGCCCAGGACAAGCCGATCACCCGGGTTTCGCGGCCTTGGGCGCGGGCCCAGATCGCCGGGATATTGCCGCCATGGCGCACCGAGTTCTGCAAGGTGTGGTCGAAGTGCGACTCGCGCACGGCCTTGTCATTCGATTCGCGCAGGGACTGCACCTCGGTGCCCAAGGCGCCGACGGTGTCTTGCAACCAGCCCTTTTGTACGGCGATGCCCAGCCCGGTTGGCACAGGACAACGGGTATACCAGAGGGTGTCGAGGGGTTGTGTCATCAGAGGTTCTCCCCCAGCGCTCAGGCGCTGGCTTTCAAAGGTTGGCTCGCCGGGCGTTGGTGCACCAGCGGCAAGACTTCCTGGCCAATGCGCAAGGCTTCCTCAAGGTGCGGGTTGCCGGCAAGGATAAAGGTCGAGAAGCCGGCGTCGCGGTATTCCACCAGGCGCTCGGCGATGTTTTCGTGGCTGCCCACCAGGCCGACGGTGGGTCCCGGCTTGGCCTTGGCGAAACCAGCCCAGAGGTTGGGGCCGATGGTCAGGTCGTCGAAGCGGTCGACGTTCTGGTGATAGGCGGTCTGCCGTGCGCCGCCGACTGAATCCGAACCGCTGGTAAAGCCTTTGGCAACCGTACTGGTCTTGCCTTCGAGTTTGTCGAATTGGCGTCGCAGGTCTTTCCAGGCCAGCTCTTCGGTCTCACGGGCGAACAGGTCGACCCGCAGGCCGAAACGTACCGTGCGCCCTTGTTTGTCGGCCAACTCGCGTACGCGCTCGATATGCGGCTTGAGCTTGTCGATGGGCTCGGCCCAATTCAGGTACACGTCGGCGTGTTTGGCGGCAACGCCCAACGCAGCATCGGAGAATCCGGAGAAATAAACTCCTGGCTTGCGCTCATGACGCAGGCCGGTGGGCAGGGCACCGTTTTCCAGTTGGTAGATCTCACCATCGTAGGAGAATTTTTCGTTCTTCCACAGGCCCTGGATGATGTCTAGGAATTCGCCGGTGCGCTTGTAGCGCAGGTCATGTTCGAGGAAATCGCCATTGGCGCGCTGGCTCGCGGGGTTACCTCCGGTGATGATGTTCCACTCCAGGCGTCCACGGCTGAGGTTCTGCAGGATCGCGGCTTGCTGCGCGGCGTAGGCGGGCAGGGTCCAGGTGGCTTGGAAGGCGATCAGGAACTTGATGCGCCGGGTTTCGCGGGCCAGCGCTGCAGCGGCGATCCAGGGCTCGGGGCCGGTGGGCAGCAAGGCGCCTTCAAAACCTGCTAGTTCGGCGGCCTTGGCCACTTGGGCGATGTAGTCGATGTAGGTGAAGTCATCCGGCTCTCCGTTGGGTAATCGCCCCGGGGCGATATTGCCAGGTCGGTAGTCGGGGTTGCCACGGTTGTGTTTGTCGGTGGTCAGTTGCGGACCGTCGGTGCCCAACGGCAGGCGCCAGAAAAATTCAGTGCTCATGGGTGCTCCTGATTTGAGTCGTGCAAGGGGCGCAGACCTGATGCGCAAGGTCTGTGCAACGTGCATGCCATGGGCGCTTCGGCCAATGGCTACGGGGGCAACCGCACTTCAGCATGAGAGGGCTGCTGCTGTAGCAGCAGCCTCCCAGCAACCAATGCTGGACGCGCAACATAGGCTTTCAGGGGGCCGGCACGCTGGCTCCTATAGGGCGATGGCGTCAGGTTGATGGGCACTGCGCAGGTAGGTGTGGTACAGCGCTGCATAGGGCCCGGCCTGTCCGATCAATTGCTGGTGTGGCCCCAGTTCCACCACTTGGCCGTGGCGTACGACGGCAATCCGGTCGGCATCCCGAATCGTTGCCAGGCGGTGGGCGATGATGATTGCCGTGCGCCCCTCACACAGGCGTCGCAAGGCCCGTTGGATACGCCGTTCGGTATGAATATCCACCGCCGACGTCGCCTCATCCAGAACCAGCACCGCCGGGTCCGCCAGGTACGCGCGCACCAGGCACACCAGTTGCCGCTGGCCATGGCTCAGATGTGCCCCCAGTGGCCCTACTTCAGTGTGGTATTGATGGGGCAGGCGCTCCAGCACTTCATCGGCGCCCAGCTCACGGGCAGCGGCGACCAGCGTTGCATCATCGGCCTGGGGCGCGGCCAGGCGCAGGTTGTCGAGGATGCTGCCGCTGAACAGTACATTGTCCTGCAACACCACGCCCACATGGCGACGCAAGGTATGTTGCGCCAGGTCGCGCACATTGATGCCGTCGAGTCGCACGGCGCCGGCTTGGACTTCGTAGAAGCGCGTCAGCAGTTGCACCAGGGTACTTTTGCCGTGGCCGGACGGGCCGACGATCGCCAGCACTTCTCCTGCTGGAATATGCAGGTTCAAGCCTTTGATTACGGGCGCCTGACCATAACCGAACTCCACCTGGTCAAACTGCACTTCCCCACGAGCGCGTTCCAATGTGCGGGGGGTAGCGCTGTCGAGGATCTGCGGGCGCGTGTCAAGCAACAGGAAGATCCGCTGGGCTGACGCCGAACCCGTGGCGTAGCGTTCAAACAGGTCCGACAGCTCCTGCAACGGCCCCAGGAACAGAAACACGTAGAACAGGCTTTCTGCCACCTGGCCGACACTGACTTCACCCGCCGCCAACCCATACGCACCCACCAGCAATAACAGCGCGATGCCTGCTGAACTGAGCAGTGCGGTGAACGGTGCAAACCACGACGAGCGCAAACTGCCGCGAATCAGCGCGTGGTTGAAATCATTCAGCAGCACGCGATAGCGCTGCAGGTTCGGCGCCTCCTGGGCGCACTGTTGCAGCAAGCGCGCACCGCTGACGCTTTCCACCAAGTGCGCGGTAAAGCGGCTGCGGTTCTCCGCGACCTTGGCCCAGTTGCGCTGGGAAATACGCTTGAAGCTCCATGTCGCGAGCACCAGCAATGGCACCGTCGCTACCAGGCTGAGGAAGAACCGTGGGTCGATGCGCCAGAGCATTACCGAGGCCAGGCCGCAGCGCAGCACGGCGCCCAGCAGTTCCGGCGGGCCTTGGATCACCAGCGGTTCGAGGGCGTCGACATCGCGGTCGACCCGGGAAATGATGCGCCCTGCACGAGTCTGGTCGAAGTAGCTCACGCTCAGGTTCTGCACATGGGCAAACACCTGCACGCGCAAGGCATTCAACACGCGGATCGCCGCGCCGCCGGCAACAAACTGCGAGACCCCGGCCAGCAGGAAACGCGCCAGCCAACTTGTCGCCAGGCCCAGGCCTAGCCATAGCACCAGGTTTTCCTCCAGCAGCCAGTGATCGGCTTGCCGGATCAGCCCTCGGTCCAGCAGCTCGCGTACAAACCAGGGCCGCAGGAATACGGTGAACACCAGTAGGATCTCAATGCCGATAACAGCCGCAATCTGCCGACGGATCGGTCGCAGTAACGGCAGCAAGCGTTTGAACATGCCACGATCGAGGGCCTTTTTCGCCAGCATTTCTTCGATTTCGATATCGCTCAAGGCTTTGCCTGGCAGCGGGTTAGCCATGGTCTATCCCCAGCAGGTCGCGGTAGTGCGCATTGGTTGATTGCAGTTCAGCATGGGTGCCTTGGGCGGTGATCCTGCCGTCATCCAGCATCAGCACGCGGTCGGACAGCAGGATGGTCGAGAGCTTGCTGGAGATCACCAGCACCGTGGTGCCGCGCAGGTGTCGCAGGTTGTGCAGCACCTGGCGCTCGCTGATGGCGTCGAGGGCGCTGGTAGCGTCATCCAGGCATAGGATGTCGGGTTTGCCGAGCAGCGCGCGGGCCAGGCACAGGCGTTGGCGCTGGCCGCCGGACAAGGTCACGCCCCTATCGCCGATAGGGGTTTCAAGGCCCTGGGGCAGGCGCTGCAGGACATCTTCAGCAGCGGCTTGATGCAACGCTTCGCGCAGTTCTTCGTCAGTGGCATTAGGCGCGGTCAGGCGCAGGTTGGCCGCCAGGCTGCCGGCAAACAGGAAACTCTCCTGGGGTACCACATGCACGCGCTGACGCAGCGGGCCCAGTTGCAGGTTACGGATGTCATGCCAGCCGTCGTTGTCCGAACCGAGCAACAGGCGCCCGGCGGTTACATCGCTCAGGCGTGGCAATAAGCTGGCGAGCAGGCTTTTACCGGTGCCGGTTGCACCCACCAGCGCGACGATTTCACCCGGCTGCAAGGTCAGCGAACAGCCGTGCAAAATGTCGCGGCCACCACCGGGCGCGGTCACGCTGACCTGTTCCAACTTCAGTCCCAGCGGGCTGGCGGGTAGGGTGGCAGCACCACTGCGGATCGCGGCCGGGGCGTCCAGCAGTTGCCAGATGCGTTCCGCACTGGCGCGGGCATCGGCGAAGGTCTGCATTACCCGGCCGATGCCCTCTATACGAAACACCAGGGTGGTGGCGATCAGCAGCGAAGTGACCAATTCGCCGATTCCCAGTTGACCGGTCGCCACCAGGTGCGCGCCGTATACCAGGATCCAGACGTGACCCAGCGCCACTACGGCCTGGGGCAGCGGAATACGTGAGCTGGAATAAGCCAGGGCCTGGCGCGCCAACGCAGCAAACACCGCCACCTGATCTGCAAAGCCCTGGATACGCCGCTGTTCCAGGGCGAACGACTTGATCACCCGTACGCCGCCAATGCCTTCGCTCAGGTCCTGGTTGACCCGGTCATAGGCGCTACCGACCGCGCGATCCAGGCTCACCAGCTGTTCGGTCTGACGCACGAAAATCGCCAAGCCGGTCACCGTCAGCAACAGCGGCACCAGCCCTAGCAGCGGGTTGTACCAGCTCAGCAGGCCAACCGTGGCCAGCACCACCAGCGGTGTCTCTACCAACTGCCGCCAGAAAGTGATCAATGCGTCGCGCACTTTGTCGGCATCACGGGTGGTGCGGGTGATCATTTCACCCATGCCGTGCTGCCAGTGATAGCCCAGGTGCAGGCTTTGCACCTGGGCCAGGATGCGTGAGCGCAGGCGCGTCAGCAGTTCCTGGCTGATCACCAGCGACAACACGCTGGCGATGTATTGCAGCACGCCACGGCCCAGGGCCACGGCAAGCATCAGGCCCAGCCAGTACCAGCCAAGGCCGGCATCCAGGCTGCCGTCGCCGAGGCGTACCACGGCACGCCCGGCGCTCACGTCATTGACTGCATGGCCGATCAGCCATTGCTGCCAGACCAGGCCCAGGTTGATGGCCACGTACAGCGCCGCCACCAGGGTGAATCGCCAGGGCATTTCCCTATAGATCGCCAGGCTGCGTAGAAGAGGGTGTCGTTCGATCATGAAAAGCTCATTGGCATAAACGGCGTATAAGGGCACACACAAAACCCAACGGTGATTTATTTGCGTGTAGCGCCTTGGGTTTCCTTGGCGTTGAGGATCGCGGTGTATTCGCCGGGGTCCACGCCATTGAGGTAGTAGTTGCCTACATGGTGCAGGCGCCAGCGGATCGGGTCGTGGGTGGTGTGCACCCGGGCATTGCGCCAGAAGCGGTCGAGGTTCCATTTGCTCAGCGATGAACTGGCCCCCAGCAGCGAGAAGATATCGCTGGAGATCTTCAGCGAGGCGCTGTCCGAATGGGCGCGGGCGGTGGCCACCGAAAGGATCAGCTCGTCTTGCAGCTCCTTGTTTTCCGGGTCTTGCTCATGGCGGTCAAATATCCGTGCCGCATCGCGCAGCAGGGATTCGGCGGCGCGCAGGGCCACGGCGTATTCGCCAATTTGTTTGATGATGTGCGGCTCTTCATTGGCATGGTCTACGCCGCTTTCCACCCACGGCCGAGCGTTGTGCTTGAGGTAGTCGACGGCCGCCGACAACGCGCCGGCCGCGATACCGGTATCAATGGCCGCGTGAAGGATCTGCGGGAAGGTCAACCCGGTACGCTTCATTGGGCCCTTGCGGCGTGAAACAAAATCCTCATCCAGCACGATATTGTCGAAGTTCACCGTGCCACTCACCGAGTTGTTCTGGCCGAAGGCGTCCCAGTCGTCCACCAGGGTCAGGCCTGGCGTGTTGCGGTTGAGCAGTACGCCGGCACCGCCGTCATCCGAGGCGGCCGTGAGGGAGATCCATTCGGCGAGGTAAGAGCCCGTGGAGTAAAACTTGCTGCCATTGAGTACGAGGGCGCCGTCCTCGCGGCGTTCGACGCGGGTCTTGAGGGCGAACTTGTTCTTGCCGCCTACCTCGGCCAGGGCGTTGCCGAAACGCTTGCCAGCCAGGACATCGCTGACCAGCCGATCGCGTACTGCGTCCGGGTAACCGTTGAAAATCCCGCGCAGCATCACATTGTGGATTTGCAGCAATTGCCCGACGCCACCGTCGGCCACCGAAATGATGCGCACGGTTTCGACGATGGTCTGCACCGATGCGCCCAGGCCGCCGAAGGCCTTAGGTACACCGATGGCGGTGATGCCGCTTTCGGACAGCAATTGCGCCTGGCGCCAGGGCAGTTGGCCATTTTGCTGGGTGTCGGCGGCAATGCTGGCGATCTCCACGGCGATTTCTCTGGCGGCGTCGATGGCCTCGGTTTCGCTTTGCAGGTGGCGGGCGGGCGCCTGTTCATACGTTGTCATTCATTCATCCTTTGGTTTGCCCCGTTCCTCTATGGCTGTGCGTCATCGTTGACGAACATCGCCGGCAAGCCGGCTCCTGCGGGGAGGTTGGTGTTGGGAGGGCTTGAGCAAGTTCTGCGCCAACGAGCAAACCCCTGCTGTACGGGGGAGGGGGGCGTGCCGGTTTGCTGCTGGGGAAGCAGCGTCGTGAAACGGCTGCTGGAAGAGCAGCAGTGCTGTTGGCAGGCCAGCAGTCGCGTTTGGATGTTTGTTTCCATGTCCTTGTAAACCGGGGCTTTGAGCAATTGGCACGCCCTCTGCAATACCCCCTCCACTGACTTGCCCAATTTAATGGAGCTGCCCATGACGCTTTCCGCTGTCCTGCCCACGCCTGAGCTTGAGCAGATCTGGTTTACCCGTTGTCCGGTGCCGACTGCGTCCGGCATCGCCTATAAGCTGGGCTGGTTGACCGAGGAGTTCGCCCCCGACGGTCTGCCGGTGTCCACCTTGCAGGAGGCGCGTCAGTTGGGCCGGCACCACTATGATCACGATTTGCCGGGGCTGTTTCGCGAAGGCGGCAACGTCCCTGCATTGGCCGCACGTGCTGCGGGTGCGCCGAGCCGCTTGATCGGGCTGACCTGGATCGAGGAATGGCAGACCATCCTGGTCCGCCCGGACTCCGGCATCACCCGTCCCGCAGACCTCAAAGGCAAGCGCCTGGCCCTGCCGGCCTGGGGTGAAAACCGTCCCGGCAGCATCGCCCGCGCCATGAGCCTGCATGGCTATAAGGGCGCATTGAGCCTGGCCGGACTGGGGTTTGATGATGTGGAACTGGTGGAAGTGGCATTGCAGGACCAGGAACAAGCGCCTGACCCGCAGCAAGGTTTGCAGCGCTTGTGGTCCGGCCTGGATTACCTGGTGCGTGGAGAGGTGGATGCGGTTTACGTCAAGGGTGCTTCGGCGGCCGACGCCGCACGCCGCCTGGGGCTGGTGGTGGGGATCGACTTGGACCTGATCGCCGAGCCGCGCTACCGCGTCAACAACGGCACGCCGCGTCCGATCACCGTTCACCAGAGCCTGCTGGACAACCACTTTGACCTGGTGGTGCGCTTTCTCGCGCAAACCCTCAGCGCCGCCGATTGGGCGGCCAACAACCGCGACAGCCTGAACGCCATTCTAGAAGAAGAAACTCGCGCCGGCAGTGCCGGTGTGGCCGAGGCTTATCGCGGTGATTTCCACACCACCCTGGCGCCGGACCTGTCTGCCCAGCGCCTGGAATTCCTCGATATCCAGAAAGATTTCCTCTACCTGCACGGCTTCCTGGAGCGCGATTTTGCCATCGCTGACTGGGTCGACCCGCGCCCCCTGCAAGCTGCCCGTGAACTGTTGGCCAAGCGCCGCGCCTGAATCCGGAGAATCCCCATGACTGCCATTGCCCACACACAACCGATCAGCCAGGAACTGCAAACCTTCATCGACAAGGTCCTGCTGGAAGCAGAAGAAGCCTTCACCGTGTTCCGTGAAACAAACACCATCACCGCCGCTGGGACGGTCGGCTTTATCGAGCGCGTACCTGGCCAGGAACTGTTGGTATCGGTGAACTACGCGGGCCCGTGGAACTACCGCAAACCGCTGCAAGCCACGGTTACCGACTTTGCCGGCAACGTGGTTTTTGGCAAAGGCAAGGGCGGTCTGGGGCGCTACACCAAGCTGTTCCAGCAACACCCGGATGTGACCACCGTGTCCCACGTGCATTCGCCGTACCTGGGCGCCTGGGCCCAGACCCACCGCACCTTGCCATTCCATTACGTGCCGGTGCAGCGCTACCAGTTGGCCCGTGAACTGCCGGTGTATATCGACCGTCGCCAACAGGAAGTGGACTTTATCCTCGACAAGATCGCCGAGAACCCCTTCAACCTGGCGATCCTGGAGGCCAATGGCGGCTCCACCGTGTGGGGCAAGCAAGGCCTGCGCGCTACCGCCGAATTCATCCTGTTGCTGGAGGAGGGCGCACAACTGCAATTGCTTGCCGATGCACTCGGTGGCTCACGGGCCTACGGGCCGGGCGTGTTGACCCAGCAATGGAAAATGAGCGGCCTGTTCGAACAAGCCACGGCGCTGGGCCTGGTCCCGGCCATCGACCGCCGTTAACGCCTTACCAGTTCCCACAGGGTTCTCTATTTCAAGGATGTTTTTTATGGCTGTAAAAATTCTTTGGTACTTGACCACGCCCGATGGCCCCTATCCATGGGAGCCGGAAGGCCGTTGGAACACTGATTTCCAGCACCTCAAGCAGCTCGCCGTGGCCAGTGATCGCCTGGGCTACTACGGTTCGCTGCTCGGTTCCAGCCCCAATGAAAGCCTGGCGGTGGCCGCGTCGTTGATCGACGCCACCCAGCGCCTACGTTTTCTGGTGGCGCAGCACCCGGGCGAGTTATCGCCAGCGGTGTTGGCCAAGTGGGCACTGACCTTCGACCAGTTCTCCAATGGCCGCCTGCTGTTCAACGTGGTTAATGGCAATGACGCGGGCCTGGCGACACTTGGGGTGCACTACCCGCATGACGAGCGATACGCCTTCAGTCTGGAATACTGGCGGGCATTCCAGGGTTTCTATGCCGGCGACACGCGTGGCTATGACGGTGAGTACGTCAAGCTCGCACCGCGTTCGCCGGGCGCAGCCAACCATCCACTGGGCGGCTGGCATCCGCCTTACCAGAAGCCGGGCATCCCGTTGTGGGGCGCCGGAACCTCAGGGCCCGGCGTCGAGCATTCGGTGCAATTGCTCGACGTGTACCTTAGCTTCGCCAACACTCCGCCAAAACTCGGCGACAAGTTTCGCAAAGTCGCCGCTGAAGCGGCGAAGATCGGTCGCGAACTGACCTTCGGCACACGCCTGCAAATCATCGTGCGCGAGACCGAGGAAGAAGCCTGGGCCCACGCCGAAAGACTCCTGCAACGCACCTCGCTGCAAACTGCGCGCAACGCCATCGAGCGCCAGTTGCCGGCCGGTGTGAGCCTGGAAGATTTCCACAGCGACGACCCGCAGACCCAGCGTAACGTCGAAACCATTCGCGCCGGGCGTTTGCCGACCGCGCGTGATCTGGAGATCTATCCTAACGTATGGCTTGGCCCGAGCCTGTTCGGTTTCAATATCCTCGGGCCGGCCGCTGGTACCTACTTGGTGGGCAGCGCGGAACAGGTCGCCGAGCGCATCCGCGAATACGAAGCCCAGGGCACTTCCTCGTTCATTCTGTCTGGCTTCCCGCTGATCGATGAAGCCCACCGCGTGGCCGACCTGCTGTTCCCGCTTTTGGACCTGGACCACGGCTTTGAAGCGCCGCGTCTGGGTGTCAGCCAAAAGTCGCCGCAGCGCCAAGAGGCTTGAACCATGAGTGATGGATTTTCTCGCCGGGTGTTTCTCGGCAACAGCTTGGCCATCGGCGGTGGTTTGCTGTTGGGCGGCTGCGACAGCGGCACGACGACTCAGGGTGCCGCCGTACTGAGCGGTAAGCCCGTCAGCGGTGGGCGCCTGCACATTGGCATTATCGATGGCGATCAGTCTGGCAACCTGGATGCCCATAAACCGGTGGGCGGCGGGATCATTCGTGGCTGGGCGCTGTACAGCAAGTTCTGGGAATGGAACACCGATGTCAGCACACGCCTGGCCCTGGCCGAGTTCGCCGAACCGAATGCCGATGCGAGTGCCTGGACCATCCGCATCAAGCCGGACCTGGAGTTTCACCATGGCAAGACCATCGGCGCTGACGACATGCTGTTTTCGTTGTTGCGCCTTACCGATCCTAAGCTGGCATCGCCGTTTGCCGGCCTGGTCGGTGCCATTGATCGCAATGCCTTACGCAAGCTGGATGAACGCACCATCGAAATTCGCTTCAAGCAAGGCCAGAGCTTCTTCCCTCTGGATGAAACCCTGATCAGCTTTGGCGGCATCGTCCCCACCGACTATGACCCCATCACCAATCCGGTAGGTGCCGGCCCTTATAGGCTCAAGCGTTTCGTACCCGGCCAGCGCTCGTTGTACACGCGGTTTGAGAATTACTACAAACCCGGCCAGCCTTATGCTGATGAGCTGGAAATCATCGAGTTCAAGGACCAGGTCTCCCGTGTTGCCGCGTTGCGCGCCGGACAGATCGATGTGGCCAGCGGTGTGCAGGCCGAGCACAGTGCGTTGCTCAAGGCCGACTCACGCTTGTCGTTGTGCGTGTCGCCAAGCACTTCGTTTACCGGTTTCAATCTCAACCTGGCCAAGCCGCCCTTCGATGATGTGCGGGTGCGCCAGGCGTTTCGCTTGCTGGCGGATCGGCAAGAGCTGGTGGACCGTGGCCTCAACGGTTTCGGTCGCATTGCCAATGACCTGTATTCACCTCACGATCCCACCTACAACCATGCGATTGCCCAGCGGCCGTATGATCTGGAGCAGGCCCGCTCGCTGCTGCGTCAGGCCGGGCAGACGGATTTGCGCGTGGAACTGACCACCATGCCTGGGCCCGGTGTGAACGCCGCGCTGGTGTTGGCCCAGCAAGCGAAAAAGGCCGGTGTCGAGATACGCGTGACCCAAGTGGATGGCGCTGTGTTCAACGGCCCGCAGCGTGAGCAGTGGCAAGTGTCGCCGGGTTCTACGCCTGCGCGGGGTTTCCTGGCTTCGGCACTGCACAACGACGCGCCGCTGGCGATCTACAACCGCAGCAACTTCCATGACCCGCGTTTTGATGACCTCTACCGTAAGGCCCTTGCGCAGCCAGACCTGGAACTGCGTAAAGGCCTGGTACACGAGGCCCAGCAGATTCAACACGAACGCGGCGGATTGCTGATTTGGGGCTTCAACGATGTGCTGGACGCCGCCTCGGTCAAGGTCGGCGGTTTGGCGCCAGAGCAGACCACCTTCGCTTCCTGGCGGTTTGACGAACTGTGGTTGAAGCATGCTTGAGCCGTCAGCCAATCCTCCACGCACGCCTGCTTGGTTGTCATGGTTTATCGGGCGCCTGGGTTACGGCCTGCTGACGGCCTGGGTGATCAGCCTGGTGGTATTCATCGCCACCCAGGCACTGCCATCCGACCCTGCGCGGGTGATCCTCGGCCCGGACGCGCCGCTGGAAAGCATCCTTACCCTGCAACACCAGTTGGGGCTCGACCAGCCAATCCTGTGGCAATACCTGCGCTGGCTCGGCAGCGTCTTGAGCGGGGACCTCGGGGTTTCCCTGGACTCCAACGCGCCGGTCAGCCACATCCTGTGGGGGCGTTTGGGCTACACACTGGCGTTGCTGGCCGGGGTGATTACCCTGGTAGTGCCTGGCGCACTGGCCCTTGGCGTGGCCCTGGCGTTGCGGCGCGACAGCTGGCTGGATCGCTGGAGCCTGTCGTTGCTGATTTTTCTGAAAGCCACGCCGGGGTTTCTGTTGGCGATTGGCCTGGTATTGCTGTTTTCCATGCCACATATGGATTTCTTGCCCGCGGTATCGATCCTGGATCCCGACCTGTCGCTGCTGCGCCAACTCAAGGCGCTGGTATTGCCGATATTTGCCTTGAGCCTCACTGCATTGCCGTACCTCACGCGCATGGTGCGTGCCGCGGTGATCGAGGCGCAGGAGTCCGATTACGTGATTGCCGCCAGCCTACGCGGCATTCCGCAGCGGCGGATTGTCTGGTGCCACACTTTGCCCAATGCGCTGGTACCGGCGATCCAGGGTGTGGCGCTGACCTTGCGTACGTTGATCGGAGGCGCAGTGCTGGCGGAAGTCATCTTCAGCTATCCCGGTATCGGCACCGCGCTGAACGCCGCGATCCAGATGCGCGACCTGCCGATGATCCAGGCGATTGTGCTGGTGATCACCCTCGCGGTGGTGCTGATCAACCTACTGGCCGACCTATTGACAGTGCTGCTTACGCCTAAGCTGCGCACCGCCCGGCGGGTGACCCTGATTCAACGCAACCGGAGGGGAATCACCCCGTGGTGGCGCCGCTCCCGAGGTGATGCATGAGTACCCGTCGATGGTTGGCCGAACCACAAACACGTAAGGGCGCGTTGATCACTCTACTGGTGGTGGCCGTGGCGCTGTTCGGGCCTTGGTTGGCACCTCACGGGTCGACGGACATGGTCGGTCCTGTCTACGGCGCGCCTGCAGGTGATGCGTGGCTGGGGTATGACTTCCTGGGGCATGACGTGCTGTCGCGGTTGCTCAGCGGTGGTTTGTCGGTGCTGTGGATGTCGGTCGCAGCCGCCATCATTGCACTGGCGGTGGGTACTACGTTGGGGTTGCTGGCGGGTTTGTCGCGTCGGCGCCTGGATCAGTTTATTACCTGGTCGGCGGATGTGTCCCTGGCGTTCCCCGACCTGATTCTGGTGCTGCTGATTGTGTCCATGCTGGGGCGCGCACCGTGGTTGATCATGCTGACAGTCTCCATCGCCTTTATACCGGGCGTTATCCGCCTGGCGCGGGCGAGTGCGGTAGCAGTGGCAGGGCAGGAGTTCGTTGAAGCGGCGCAAATGATGGGCTATTCGCGACGCCGAATTCTGTTCAAGGAGATCCTGCCGAACATCCTCACGCCCCTGCTGGTGCATTTCGGCAACATGCTGACCTGGGGCGTGGGCATGCTGTCGGGCCTGAGCTTTCTTGGCTACGGCGTGGCGCCACCCACCGCTGACTGGGGGCTGATGATCAATGAAAACCAGGCCGGCCTGCTGGTGCAACCCTGGGCCGTATTGGCTCCGGCGGTGCTGATCGGTGTGTTTGCCTACGGCACCAATATTTTGGCTGAAGGCATCGGCCGCAGCAGCGCAAGGCTTGGAGACAGACAACCATGAATGCGATTACCGAAATCGACGCCGGGGTGTTGCAGGTCCGCGACCTGCGGGTTGAATTGCCGGGGCAGGTGGATGTGGTGTCGGGCATCTCGTTCAGCCTGGCTGCCGGGGAAATTCTCGGTTTGGTGGGTGAGTCGGGCTCGGGCAAGACCACCTTGGCGACTGCGTTGCTGGCACATGCCCGGCGCGGTGCACGGATTGTCGGCGGGCAGGTGCACGTAGGTGACCAGGCATTGTTGAGCCTGGAAGGCGAAGCCTTGCGCCGTGCCCGTGGCAGCCTGATCGGTTATGTCGCCCAGGACCCGGCCACCGCGCTCAATCCGGCACTGCGCATCGGTCACCTGTTGCGTGAAACCCTGGCGGCGCATCCTTCTGGGCTTGACCGCGAGGCGCAACAGCAGCGCCTCATCGAGACCCTGCGTGACGTCGGCTTGCCGGACGATCACGGGTTTCTACGGCGCTTTCCCCATCAACTGTCCGGTGGCCAGCAGCAACGGGTGATGCTGGCGCTGGCTTTTGTGCTGCGCCCGCGCCTGATCGTGCTGGACGAGCCGACCACTGCGCTGGACGTCAGCACCCAGGCGCATATCCTCGCCACGCTGCGTAGGCTATGCAAAAGCCAGGGCGTAGCGGCGGTGTATGTGTCCCACGACCTGGCGGTGATCAAGGACCTGGTGGACCGGGTGATGGTGATGTACGCCGGGCGCATCGTTGAAACGGCGACGCGGGATGAGTTGTTCAGTCGACCGTCCCATCCCTATACCCGAGGGTTGCTGGCGGCGATTCCGGATGTGGCGGGACGGCGCGAATTGACGGCGATTGCCGGGCATGCACCGGCGCCGGGGCGTCGGCCCCAGGGGTGCAGTTTCGGGCCGCGTTGTGAGCGGTTTACGGCTGGGTGCGCGGTGGCTGAGCCGTTATTGCAGATGAACGCGGCCGGTCGTGGGGTGGCTTGCCTGGCGCCTCACGATCAGGCGTTACAGGTCAGGGCACTCGCGCCAATTGCGGCCTTGAAGGGGCGGGTAGAACTGCCACTGTTGTCGGTCAGTGGCTTGAACGTCGCCTATGACCGGCAAGTGTTGTTCGATGTCTCGTTGCAGGTGCAGCCGGGTGAATGCCTGGCGATTGTGGGTGAGTCGGGCTCGGGCAAGACCAGCCTGGCGCGGGCTATTGCTGGCCTTGGGGAGAATGCCGAGGGGGCACTGGACTACGCCGGCCGGCATTTACCGTTGCACGCCCGCCAGCGCGATGCAGGCCTGCGCCACCAGATTCAATACATCTTCCAGAATCCATATCGCGCGTTGAACCCACGGCAAACCGTGTACCAGACTCTGAGCGCGCCACTGGCGCATTTCTTCGGCGTGAAAGGGGCGCCAGCGCGGGAGCGAGTGGAAGCCGTGCTCAAACGTGTGTCACTGCCGGGATCAGTCGCCGGCCTCTATCCCCACAGCCTGTCAGGTGGCGAACGCCAGCGAGTGGCCATCGCCCGTGCGCTGTTGTGCGAGCCCAGGTTACTGATCTGCGATGAAATCACCTCGGCATTGGACGTATCGGTACAGGCTTCGATCCTGGAGCTGCTGCGCCAGCTACAGCGTGAAGGGTTAACGATGTTATTCGTCACCCACGACCTGGGCGTGGTGCGGGCAATTGCCGATCGGGTTCTGGTGTTGAAGGTCGGAAGGGTGGTGGAGCAGGGGGCCGTTGATGATGTTTTGGATCAGCCGCAGGCGCAGTATACGCGGACGTTGTTGGAGCATTCGCCATCGTTGAGGTGAATGGCACTGCTGCGCAGTGATCGCCGGCAAGCAGGTCCCTACAGGTACACAAAGCCCTTGTAGGAGCCGCCTTGCCGGCGATGGCATCTGCCGTCGTTAAGCAATTTTCGCCTTGCGCCGCAACGCCTCTTCACGCACCGCGGGGATAATCCACCGCCCATAATCCACTGTGTCGTACAGCGGGTCATAACCACGGTTCAAAAACGTGGTAACGCCCAGGTCCACATAATCCAACAGCGCCTGTGCCACTGTTTCCGGTGTACCCACCAGCGCCGTAGTATCGCCATAAGCGCCCACCGCAGTCGCCGTCGGCATCCACAACGCGCGATCATGACGATCACCCAACGCCGCAGCTGCTAACAGACGTTCTGAGCCGGTGCCTTTGATCCGCTTCTGCCACGGACTGCCTGCGGCAAACTGTGGATTGGCCTTGATCTGCTCCAGGATCTGCTCGGCGCGTTGCCAGGCCAATGCCTCTGTCGCTCCCAAAATCAGGCGCACCGACAAACTGATCCGTGGCGCTTCAACACCCGCTGTTAATGCAGCCGCCTTCAGCTTGGCAATTTGCTCAGCCACGCCGCTTAACGGCTCGCCCCACAGCGCATACAGGTCCGCGTGCTTCACCGCGATCTGATAGGCAATGTCGGAAGAGCCGCCAAACGAGATTGGAATATGCGGCTGTTGCAACGGTTTGACCGGCGAAAACGCACCCTTGATGTTGAAGTACTCACCTTCGAAATCGAACGGCTCTTCGGCCGTCCAGGTGCGTCGCACAATCTCCAGATATTCATCGGTACGCCTGTAGCGTTGGGTCTTGTCCAGCAGGAAGTCGCCTTCCTGTGGCTCGGCTGTGATGCCGGTAATCGCGTGCAACCGAATGCGCCCGCCGCCAGTGGTGTGGTCCAGCGTGGCAAACGAGCGGGCAGCGACGGTTGGCGCGGTGAGGCCGGGGCGATGGGCGATCATGAAGCCCAATCGCTCAGTGTGCGCCGCCGCATACGCGGCAATTTGCAGGCTGTCGGCACTGCCGGGGCCGCTGGCGATCAGCACACGGTCGAAGCCTGCATGTTCATGGGCGCGGGCATGGTGACGGATAAAGTCGAGGTCGAAATCCGGGCTGCGAACGCCACGGGTTTCGGACCACTGGCGAGGGAAAATCATGCCGACAAATTCGATAGACATAACGTGCTCCTGGTGCGGATCAGAATTGATAGTCGACCTGGGCCAACAAGGTGCGGCCAGGCATGGGTTGCAAAAAAGTGTTGGTGGAACCGGCCAGTCCGCTGACGAAGTTCAGTTCATTGGTCAGGTTGAGCACCCGTAACGTGGTGCTCCATTGCGGTTGGCGGTAGTACACGGCGAGATCGAGGTTGTATTCGTTCGGGATCTTTACGGTCTTGCTGAGGTTCAGGTACCAACTGCTGGTCCACCAGCCTGAAAGTTCGGCGCCAAAGCCTGAGTCGAAGCGGTAGTCGACATACCCGCTGGCGGTGTATTCAGGAATCTGCACCGCGTCGAAACGCCCGGACGGCCGCTGGTTGAGGCTATTGTTATCGCCGAACACTGTGCCGTTGTCGGGAATGAACCCCGCTGAGGCAAATCCGGCCTGGGAGGTGAACTCGTTATAGGCGTTGAGCTTGGACAGGTTCAGACCGCTGCGAAGGTGGTCGTCCGGTTGATAGCGCACGGTGGCTTCCACACCCTTGATCATCAGCCGCGCGATGTTGTTATTGCTGTCAGGTGCCTGGTCGCGGGCTTGCTTGAACGCCGCCAACGTCATGAACAGCTGGTTAGGCACTGCTTCGACCTTTACCCCGACTTCATGTAGCACGCTCAAGCTCTGGAACGCCAGCGGGTTGAGCTGGTTGGCGCCACTGCCGCTGCCCCAGCCAAGGCCGTTGGAAAAGAACCCGGTGTTGACCGCCAACGAGCGGTCGAAGGTGTAGTACAGCGTGGTGTTTTCAGTCGGTTTTACATACGGGCTGACCTGGAAAGCAAACAGCCGGTAATTGTCGCTGTCCTTGCGCCGGTTGCCACTGGCGAGTACGAACGGGTTGTCGATCTCGGCCTCGATCCAGCTGCGGCTGGCGCCAATATTCAAGCCGAAATACTCGCCGTACTTGAGGTTGTGCTGGCTGAACAGGGTTTTGGTGGTCCAGGTGCTTTCAGCGGTGTAGGGCGCCACCGATTCGGCGTACAGGCCGTGCCCAGCTTCATACATGGGCGGCAGGTTGAGCCAGCCGTAGTAGTTGGAGTATTGCGGCACGCCGGGTTGTCCGATCCAAGCGCCGTTGCCGCCGGCAGGGTTGCTGGCGTTGAGGCCGAGTAAGTCACCAGGGTTTTTGCCGGAAGGGTCTTGGGTCAGGTCATAGGCATTAATGGTCGAGCCAAAGCTGTTGTTCGCAGCAATCGACTGGTTGAATTCGCGGCGGTAGATCAAGCCGCTGTTGCTGTCATCGCGCAGGGTCCAGCCGCCCAGCTGGGTCTCGTTGCGCGAGCGGAACTCGAAGCGGTTATCGAAAATGTTGTCCTTCGATTGCACCTGGAATGCGCCCACGGCATCGGTGATGTCTTTGGAACGTTCATAAAACATGCTGTTGGCTACGGTGATAGTCGGCGACAGGTCGGCCTCGATACGCAGTTGCGTGGTGAAGCGCCGCGAGCTGCTTTCGTCCTCTTTGCGCTGCCCGGTCTGTGATGACAGCGACTGCTCGCCATTGCCCGCCAGCGTCGGGTCATACACCCAGCCACGCAGGCTGCCGGGGTTGGCCTGGGTATTCGGTGAGGCAGTCTGGAAGCTGCCGTCGACCACACTGTATTGGCCCTGGGCGTTGCGTTGGCGTTTTACCCAACCGAGTGTTGGCGCATCGGCGGCGCCCGAAGCCAGCACCGGCGACCACAGGGTACTGCCGTTCTGGATAATCGGTGTGGCGCGCCCGGCGTAGTATTTGCCGTCGTCTACCAGGCCCTGAGTAGCGCGGTTCCAACCGTGGGTGATGTTGTAGTCGTAGTAATTGTCGTAGCTGGCGTTCCAGTCGACGCGCACGTTGTCGTTGCGCCAGGCCAACGCGCCATAGAAGGCGTCAAAATTGTTCTCGACATTGTCATAGAAGTCCTCCTGGCGCTGCTTGGTGATGCTCACGCGGTAGGCCAGCTTGTCACTCAGAGGCCCGGTGTTGTCGATACTGAATTTATTGGAACTGTGAGAGGTGCCGTCCGGAATCCACGATCCCAGTTCGCCGCTGAGTTTGGTCTTGAACGCGTTGAAGTCGGGTTTCTTGCTCAGGTAGTTGACGTAGCCGCCGCTGCCGGATACCGAGCCGTAGGTCACCGAGGACGGGCCGGCAACGATGTCCGCACCTTCATAGGCGTTGAAGTTGGCGGGGTGGCGCACGGCGTAACCACGCTGGCCGTCCTGGAAAATCTCCGAACCCTGGCCACGAAACTGCGGTGCGATACCCGCGTTTTGCCCGCCGCCCCGAGTGATGCCGGGCGCATATTTGACCAGGTCATCGGCGCTATGGATCGCCCCGCTCGCCAATTGCTCGGCGTTGATTTGCACCACGGAACGCGGCGTGTCCAGCACTTTGGTTTCCGTGCCACCGTACACTGAGGTCGGCGGGCGGGTGGGCAGTGCGTCGTCATCCGACTCGCTGGCACTTGCCTGCACGGTCACGGTTTGCAGTTGGGTATCGGTGGCAAAAGCCTGCAGCGGCAGGGTGACTGCCAGCAGCAGGGGTAAACGCAAGGCGATAGCGTGCATGGCAGAAATGACTCCTGTCGAAAATTGTTATCAATGTGATGCCCCGTAGGCGTCCGGTTGATCCGCGCAAGGCTTGGGGCCTCATCGCCGGCAAACCGGGCTCCTACGGGGAGTGATGTGTCAGGCCGTGTCTTTGAGCCAGAGCTTCTCGAAGCGCCAGGTGCTGAACAGCGACTCTTCTGCCTGGGCCCCACCGACGCGCGTGGAAACGCTGTCCAGAAGGTCGGCATACCCCCAGATCAACATGCCGCCGCGTTCGTACTGGATCTGCTGCACCTGATGCACCAGAACCTTGCGCTTTTCCAGGTCGGGCTGGGCCATGGCGGCGAGGAACAGTTCGCTGAATTGCGCGTCGTTGAAGTGGGTCTTGTTGGATACCGCAAAGGGGGCGTCGGTGTGGATTGCACTGGCGAGGAACGGTGCACCGATGCTGCCGCCGGTGCTCAGGGTCCAATCGTTTTTCAGCGGGCCCTGGAAAGTGGCGAGGTCTACTTGCTTGACCTTAAGGGTGACGCCGATGCGCTTGGCCTGCTCAGCCAGCACTAACGCTGAACTCAAGCCTGGGCCCGGGGTGGTGATCAGTTCCACCTCGAGGTTTTCCTGGCCGGCGTCCTTGAGCAATTGCGCTGCGCGCTGAGGGGCATACGGTCGCGGGCCAAGGCTGTGGTTGAAGGTGGGATCACTGGGCGCATACAAATCATTAGCCACTCGGCCCTGGCCATTCAGTGCGCGGTGTACCAGTTCTTCACGGTCGGCCAGCAAGCGAAACGCCTCGCGCACCCGCGGGTCGTTGAAGGGCGGCTTTTCCAGATTCATATCGAAGGACAGCCAGTTGCCGGTCACCGATTTGATGATCTTCAACCGTGGGTCCTTCTCCAGAATCGGCAGCTGTTCGGTGGGCATCGAGTTGGCCATGTCGATCTGCCCGGCGCGCAGTGCGGCGAGGCGTGAGACCTGATCCTTGAAATCGATGATTTCCAGCTCGTCGGCGTAGGGTTTGCCCTCCTTGTAGTAATTCTCGAAACGCGTGAACAGCGAGCGCTGGCCAGGGGTAAAACTTTTCAGTTTATAGGGGCCGGCACCCACCGGATTGGTGACCGGGTGGTAATCCACCGGCACGATTCCGCCGAAGTTGACCCAGGTTTCGGCCAGCGGCATATAGCTGCGGCCGTCGCGAAAGTTCAGGCGCACGGTGCGGTTGTCGAGTTTGACCAGGTTGTCGCGGTCTACCCAGTGCAACAGTGCCGCATACGGCGAGGCCAGTTGCGGATCGGTGAGCCGGCGGATCGAGAACATCAGGTCGTCGGCGTCAATGGTCTTACCGTTGTGGAACTCCAGGCCCGGACGCAAGCGCAGGGTCCAGGTGCTGGCATCCGCGTTGGGCTCGGCAAACTCGGCCAGTGCCAAGCGCGGCTGCATGTGCTCATCCCACTCCCACAACTTGCTGTACAGCGCAAAGCCGCGAACGATGCCGCTGCCCACCGGTTTATGCGCGTCCAGGTTGCCGCTCTGGTTGCCGTCGAGAATCCCCAGGCGCAGGCGGCCGCCGTAGCGTGGCTGGTCGCTGCCAGCGGCGGCAGCCGGTGCGTCATTCAGGCCGCAACCCGCCAGCAGCAGTGCGCCGCCGGCGGTCGCGCTGTAGCCGAGAAAGTCTCGACGGCTCAGCAGTAAGGTCATGGTTTCAGGCTCCGCCGTTGGCCGAGTGCAGTTCGCGCACCGGCTCCAGGGGACGGCTCAACACTGAGCGTTCGCTGCGAAAGTGCGGCAGGATATGCTCGCCGAGTCGGTAGGCTTCTTCCAGGTGCGGATAGCCGGCGAGGAAGAACAGGTCGATGCCGAGGTTGTTGTATTCGCGAATCCGCGCCACCACGTTTTCATAACTGCCTACAAGCGCGCAGCCCGGTGGGATGCCGATATAGCCGAAGCCAGCCCACACGTTCGGGTGGATAAAAAAGTCTTCGAAACCCTGCGCCTCGTTTTTCTCGGCAAAACCGTGCTCGTAGCTCAGTTTGCGCGCGGTGCGCAGCCCTGCGTGGGCGGCGACGGCCTTGACCGCGCCACGGGCGATGCCTTCCTCGAAGAAACGCTTGGCTTCAGTGCGCGCCAGTTCTTCGGTTTCTCGGGTGATCACATCAATCGACAGGCCGAAGCGAATATCGGTGCGCCCCCATTTCAACGCACGTTGGCGCAGGTCGGCGATCAGAGCGGTGATTTCATCCGGGTGCTCGGCACGCATCAAGTAGAAATCCGCGTGCTTGGCGGCGAACTCCCGTGCAGCGATGGATGAGCCAGCCGTGCAGATAAGCGGCAACTGCGCCTTTTTCAGCGGCGCGCGCAAGCCCCCACCGTCGGCCTTGTAAAATTTGCCATCGTAGTGAAACGACTCGTTGTGCCAATAGCCCTTGACCACGTCCATGAATTCGGTGGCGCGCTCGTAGCGTGCATCGTGGTCGCTGTAGTCGCCGACCTGGCGCTGGATTGCGTCCGAGCCGCCGTTGATGATGTTCCATACCAGGCGGTTGCCGGTGGCGCGTTGGTAGGTCGCCGCCTGCTGCACGGCCACCCATGGGGTGTAGTGGTAGGGTTGGAACGCGGTGACAAATTGCAGGGTACGAGTTTCGCGGGCCAGCAGCGAGCACACCGTCCACGGCTCTTCGCCGCTGGGCGCGTTGACCATCAACACACCGCCGAACTTATTGATCTCGGCGGCCTTGGCGATCTGGCCCAGGTAGTCGATGTAAGTGAAGTGGTCGCCCACGCTGAACCCGGACACAGCCCCGGTGCTGTCGGGACCGCCCCGATGCCAGTCGCCACGGTTACGCGGGTCGCCCGGCAGGAACTGGGTTTCGCCGTGTAGCGGCAGGCGAGTAAAAAATTCGATGCTCATGCAAGCCTCCTGCTTACTGCGCGGTTGGGGCGCAGACTGGGGTGATCGGCTGGTCATTGATGACTTTGTGGGCGAATGGGATCGAGTCCTTGAGCGAGGCATTGACCGTCGCGCTGTGGCCCAGGCCTTTGTACAGGTGGCCTTCGACTACGGAACCGGCGTTGCAGGCGTCCTGCATCAGCTTGACCTGGGTCGCGGCGGCTGGGGTGACGTCTTCGGCACCGGTACCGATGAACACCGGTTTGGACGTTTTCAGGGTGGGGTAGGCGACTTGCGCGAGCCACGGCGCGAGCTGTTTGCCTTTGTAATCTTTCTTGGTGTTGGCAATGCTCAGGCCCAGGCCCTCCACGTCGCCTTCTAGAGCGAACAGACAGCTAGTGCGAGCCTGTTCGAAGATGGGCAGCGCCTTGTCGGTGTAGAAGTCCGCCGGGTTGATGCTCGGGTCGTATTGCTGGGCGGCGAGCAAGGTATAGAAGCCGTAGGCCAGGGTCGGGTCGACTTTATTGCGCACTTCCTCGCTGGGGTTTTTCGCGTAGTCGAGGGTGTAGATCACGCCGGTGCCGATGCTGCCCTTGACGCCAAGGTCCGGGGCGTAAGTGGCGGCATAGGCCGCTGCGGCAAACGCGCCTGCCCCGCCTTGGGACTGGCCGACGATCAACACCTTGTCAGCCAACCCAGGTACGCCTGCAACTACAGCCTTGGCGGCGTCGAGGATGCCGTAGGCGGCCATGCGGCTGTTCAGCAACGGGTGGCCGCCGGGTACGCCGAGCCCTTGGTAGTCGGTGGCGACCACCGCAAACCCTTCTGCCAGCCAGCGGTTGAGGTACGCCACATCGCGGTAGGAGCGACCTTGCCAGGACGGCGCACACACATCTGCGACGCCAACAGTGCCATGTCCCCAGGTTACGACCGGCCAACCGCCGGCCGGCGGTGTGCCCTTGGGCAGGAACAACGCGCCGGAAACCACTACTGGGGTTTTATTATCGATGCCATCGGTGGAGGTGTAGAGGATGCGTTGCGCGCTGGCGGCGTTTGCCAGGCTGATGGTCTTGTCCAGCGGTTCGCTGCGTAACAGCTTTCCGGGAATGGCCGGAATGGCCTTTTCCCAGGTGTAGAACGCCGAGACGCGGCCATCACCTTGTAGTGGGTCCGTTTTTGGGGCGTATACGTCAGCGGCGAACGCGCTCATGGACAAGGCCAGTACGCTGAGACCGAAGGCGAAAGAATGTGGCAGTTTCATTATCAATTTCCCTATCAAGGATTGGTGCTGACCTGGCCACGCAGTGCCGGCCAGTAGTCGGTGAGTTTCAGGTCGATCAAAGCCTGGTTGGTAAAGCCGGTAGCCAGTGACGGGCCGATGTCATAAGTGTCGCGAATCAGATGGTTGGCCAGGGCGTAGGCGGTGAGGGCCTGATAGTGGGCCTTGAGTTGCGCATCGCTTTTCGGCGCCCAGCGTTCCTTCCAGGTCACTGGGTCGTTTTGGTCGTCGCGGCGCAGCACGCTTTCAGCGGTACCGGCACGGGAGGACAGTTGGTAATAGGCATCCTGGTTTTGCGGTTGAGAAATCCACCACGCTGCCTTGACCCAGGCGGTCGCCAGCAATTGGGTGATGTCTGGATGCTGCTGCACGAAAGACTCGGTGCCCCATAGGTCGGAGATCAGGCGCCAGTCATTGCTGCCCTGTTTGGTCGACCAGATGATCTTGCCCACGCCTTTGTCTTCCAGGGCATAGGCCTCGCTGAGCAACACAGCTGCATCGACCTTGCCGGCAGACACCGCTGCCGCGCCGACCTGCGGGTTGAGGTTGGCGATCTTGAAGTCATCGAGTTTCAGGCCTTTGCTGGCGAGGAAGTTGCTGAATGCGAACTCCCAAGGCCGGCCACGGTGCAGGGCCAAGCGCTTGCCCTTGAGGTCTTCGATGGTCTTGGCGCTGGAGCCTTCGGGCACCACCAGGTAAATGTTGTTACCACTGCCGCCGGGCACGATCAGCTTGCCCGGCACACCGCCGGCACCGGCGATCACTGAGGGCAGGTCTCCGCGTACGGCGAAGTCCAGGCTGTTGTTGCTGAACCCTTCGTTGATCTGCGGGCCAGCGCCGGCGTGGGGTAGGGCGATCCATTCGAGTTTCACCCCGCGCTCGCGCAGTTGGGCCTCCAGCCAACCGTCTTCGATCACGCGGCCGGCAATCCCGCCAAACACTGGCTTGCCACCTTGCGTGTAGGCCACGATAGCGATTTTTACCGAGGCCGGGGCAGCCGACTCGGCGAGCGCCGCGCTGCTTGCCAGTAGGCCGAACAGAGCGATGAGGCTTCTGTGCCAGAAATTTCTCATGAGGTTTCTCCCTACCTGAATTCAAAACCCTTTGTAGGCGCGGGCTTGCCGGCTCCTACAGGGGATGGTGTTGGGAGGGAGAGAGCAGATTGCATGCCAGCAGCTGGAAAAATCGCTCTAGACCGCGTGCTGCGTGGGCTGCCGCGTTTGAGGTAGCAATGGCCTGTCTGATCTGCTGCTGGTGGACGAACACGTGGGTGCTGGCCCGTTGCTGCTCCAGCAGCAGTGGGAGGTCATGTTGTTGGTATATGTGATAATGGAATATATAAATATTAATTTATAATTAAATGGTCTAGAAAACTTCATGCACTATTGAGCACGCGCTTTTACTGCCAGGAACGCACCATGTCGCTGATCACCCATCCCAATCCTCGCGAATTGACCAAGTCGGTGCGTGCCACCGTGCTGGTCTTCAAGGACCCGCGCTCCCAGGAGTTACTGTCACGTATTGAACGTCTGGCACCCAGCGAAGCCAATACCTTGATCATTGGCGAGACCGGGACCGGCAAGGAATTGGTCGCACGGCATATCCATCATCTGAGCCGTCGCGGACGTGAACCTTTCGTGGCGGTGAACTGCGGCGCGTTTGCCGAGACCCTCGTGGAAAGCGAATTGTTCGGCCACGAGAAAGGCGCGTTCACCGGCGCTACCACCCAGAAGGCCGGTTGGTTTGAAGCCGCCGACGGCGGCACGCTGTTTCTCGATGAGATAGGTGATCTGCCGTTGAACATGCAGGTGAAGTTGCTGCGCGTTTTGCAGGAGCGCGAAGTGGTGCGCCTGGGCTCGCGGACACCGATCCCGATCAATGTGCGGCTGGTGGCCGCCACTAACGTTAACCTTGCCGATGCCGTCGTTGCAGGTAACTTCCGCGAAGACTTGTTCTACCGTCTGCACGTCGCCACCATTCGACTGCCGCCTCTGCGCGAGCGGCCGGGCGATATCCTGCCCCTGGCGGAATTTTTTCTCGAAGAGCACTGCCAGCGACTGGGGTACAACCGCGCCACGTTGAGCATCGATGCTGAGCGAAAGCTGTTGGAACATAGCTGGCCGGGCAATATCCGCGAGCTTGAAAATGCCATTCACCACGCCTTGCTGGTGTGCCGCAACCAGTTGGTGCAGCCGCCGGATCTTCATCTGGTGGACATGCGATCCTCGGGTATTCGCCAGGAAGAGGCTACCCATACGCCAGCTGCCCTCAGCGGCCCCGTGGACTTGGAAACGGCCCTCAATGCGTTATTCGAACAGAATATTCCTGACCTTTACGAGCATATTGAAGAGACGATCTTTCGTGCTGCTTACCGGTACTGCCATGGCAACCAATTGCAAACTGGGCGCCTGCTCAATATCAGTCGCAACATTGTCCGGGCACGACTGGAAAAGATTGGTGAGTTGGGAGCGTCAGCGAGAATTTAACTGATCTATCCGCAACTAAAGCAATGGTCGTTTTTGATCGTTCATGCGAGTAGGCGATTGGTTGTACCTGACGCCTCAGTCGCTATGGTGCAAGGTTATATCCTCATGTTTTTTTAATATTTCTTGTTATATGGCGCGAGCAGTAAAGTACTGTTAATTCCTTCATGGCCGCCATTGGAAATTGTCTATGAACATCCCGCGCGGACACCCCAGCCCGATTTTGACATTGCCTCAGGGCGATAAAGATCCTCTTTCAATCCGAGCGAAAGCGCTGGTATTTGCCGACCCCCGGTCTCGGCAGTTGCTGGAGTATCTGCAGCGGGTGGCGCCCAGTGACGCGCCAGTGTTGATCAATGGAGAGACGGGCACCGGTAAGGAGTTGGTGGCGCGCTACATCCATTCGAGCAGTGGCCGCACTGGCGCTTTTATTGCGGTCAATTGCGGTGCGATCAGTGAGACCCTGGCTGAAAGCGAGTTTTTTGGCCATGAGGCCGGTTCGTTTTCCGGAGCTGTCGGTCGGCGAGCCGGCTGGTTCGAGGAGGCAGATGGAGGGACACTGTTTCTCGATGAGATTGGTGATCTGCCGCTGCCTTTGCAAGTTAAATTGCTGCGTGTCCTACAGGAACAGGAAGTGGTTCGGGTCGGCTCGCGCAAACCGATCAAGATCAACATCCGATTGGTGACGGCTACCAACGTCAATTTGGAACAGGCCATTGAAGCAGGCAATTTTCGGCTCGATCTGTTCTATCGAATAAACGTCGCCCAAGTGGAAGTTCTGCCGTTAAGGGCACGTCCCTTGGACATTCTGCCGTTGGTGGAACACTTCAGGAAACTCTACAGCGCCCGCCTTAAAATCAATGAGCCTATGCTTTCGGAGTCGGCTACTCAGGCGCTGCTCGATTATCCCTGGCCGGGGAATATCCGAGAGCTCGAGAACGTTGTTCACTTGGCTTTATTGGTGGCCGGCGACAGACCGGTCCGCCCCGAGCACTTGAAGTTCTCGGCAGGCCTTAGTGCATTGCAAGACGCAAGTTCCAACGGGGTGCAAAAGCTTCCTCAGGAAGTGCTTCGCGAACAGTTTTTGCGATTGTTCGACGTTCCAGGTGATTCGCTCTTGCACGATATTGAGGAGCTGATGGTTCGCGAGGCTTTTGCCTACTGCGATTTCAACCAGTTACGCACCGCGCAACTGCTGGGTATTACCCGCAACGCCATGCGCACCTTACTGGTCAATCACGGCATGCTCAAAGGTCGAGCAAAACCCTGATCTGCGTTCAACCTTGTTTGACCTGGCTGGGTGGGTTACCTATACGGCGTAGCTGAGGCAGCAACTGCGCGCCCAGGTGAATCGCTTCCTCCAAATGGGGAAAACCCGACAGAATAAAACTGTCCACCCCCAACTGGTGGTACTCCTCGATTCGCTCTGCCACCTGCGCATAACTGCCGACCAACGCTGTTCCTGCGCCGCCGCGTACCAAGCCTACCCCGGCCCAAAGATTGGCTGACACCTCAAGTTCCCGAGCGCCGCGCCCACGGCCCTGCATCAACTGCGTCTGCCTGCTTTGCCCCACCGACTCATATGCCGCCATCTGCCGTTGTGCATGGTCAATGGTATCCGTTGGGATTTCTTCCAGCAGCCGTTCCACGTGGGCCCACGCCGCGTCGTCAGTGACAGCGGCGAACACGTGCAGACGTAGACCGAAGCGCAGAGTACGGCCTTGGGCGGCAGCCAGGTCACGCATGCGTTGGATGCGTTCGGCGATCATGACCGGCGGTTCGCACCACATCAGATATGTTTGCCCATGGGCCGCACCGACACGCTCGGCGGCTTCGGAGGCGCCGCCAAAGTAAATTGGCGGTACGTGTGCGCCTGGCGCAATCGGCGTTTGAATGCCACTGCGGTAGTAACGTCCCTGATGCGCGGGCGGTTGGGCTGCCCACACGGACTGGAACACCTGCAGAAATTCTGCGGTGCGTGCGTAACGTTCATCGTGTTCGAGAAAATCTCCGAGGGAGCGCTGTTCAAAACGGCTGGAGCCGGTCACCACATGCAACGCCAGACGATTCTCGCTGAGCAGTTGCAACGTCGCCGCGCGGTGGGCGGTATAGGCTGGAAGCTCGGTGCCCGGTCGCAGCGTCAGGAGGAATTTCAGGCGGCGCACTTCCTGGGCCAGCACCGCAGTGATCAGCCATGGGTCTTCAAACCCGGCAGCGGTGGGCACCATGATGCCGTCGAAGCCGGCCTGCTCGGTGGCGCGTACGATCTGGCGCAGGTAGTTCAGCGTCGGTGCACGCTCGCCTTGCTGGAACAATCCGACCTTTGGCAAGCCGCTGCTGGTGAGGTGACGGCCATCGCCATTGGTGGGTAAAAACCAGTCCAGTTGGATCGGTGGGCGTAAATCATCAGTCATGGTGCAGGCGCTCCTTGCGCAAACCCTGTTGGAAAAGCAACGGTAAAACCTGTTCGCCAAAGCGCAGCACTTCGCTGACTGACGGCCCGCCCTCCAGGATCAGGTGATTCAAGCCAATTCCGTGCAGTTCTTGCAGGCGTGTAGCGACTTGTTGCGGGGTGCCCACCAGGATCAGCGGTTGGCCGGCTTCCCTTTGCAGCAGGTTGGGATGCACTTCCCACTGGCGCAGCGGGTGGCGTGCACGGGGCAGGGTGGCCAGGGGTTCTTCGGGCAATTGAGGAGCCGATAATAAAGCGGCGGCGGTCTCCCAGGCGAGGTCTTCGCTGTCGCCGAGGATCAACCCAAACGTGCAGGCAAAGTCGAGCGTAGGTTGGACCTGTCGCCAGTGCTGTATCTCCTGGGCCAGTCGTTGTGGATGGCCAGGCGCTAACAGGCAGGTCTGGGCATGTGCCGCCACCAGCGCATGGCTCTGGGTGTCGTCCAGTAGCAACGATGGGGCGGGTATTTCGCGGCGGGTGAAGCCGGCGTTCTCCAGTTGGAAATAACGGCCCTGATAGTCGAACCCGCCGGTGTTGGAAGCCAGCAGTCGTTGCAACAGTTCCAGATATTCGCCAATGCGTTCGCTGCGTTGGTCGCGGTTGAGCCACTCCCCAAAGGCACTGTGTTCGCTGTTGGGTAAATGTAGCCGCACACGGTGGCCGCTGATCGACTGCAGGCTTTGCAGGGTAGTGGCCAGCGCGGCTGGCAGCATCACTTCCGGCGGCACGCTCACCGACAACTGCACGCTGCGTGTATGCGCGCACAAGGCTGCCGCCACGCCCAGGCTGTCGGCACATAACACGCCGCCCGGAATCCAAAGGCCATCGAGCCCGGCGTATTCCACAGCCTGGGCCAATTGAACCCATTGTCCCGGCCGCGCCGCCCAGTCTGGGGTACACAAGGGCATCAACCAGCTGAATTCCAGGGGCATGCATAAGCTCCATTATTCATCGTTTTTTCCAACCCAAGGCCGGGGCGATGTCCTGGGCCAGGATTTCCAAACGTTTGAGAATTTGTGCCTGGGTCGAGCTTTCGGCCTGAACCACAGCAATCATGTAGTCAGCATAAGGCAGCAGCGACGGGTCCTGTTGCAAGCTTTCGATCACTTCATCGGGATGGCCGTAGTGCACGTTCATCAAGCGCAGGTGTTCCTGCAAATCCAAGGCTTCGTCGATCAGGCCCTCACGTTGCAGGCGCGGGATATGCCGCTCGATATCCACCGACAGTTCGGCCTGGGCGCTGGCGCGGTCGATGGCGGGGAAAATGGCACGAACCACGCCGATACGCGGTGCGCGTTCACTGCTCGACCAGGCTTGCAGGTAGGCATCCGCCAAAGGCTTTTGCACGGTGAGCGGATCATGGGTGGCGGTGCCCAGCAGCAGTCCATTGCCTTGTCGGGCGGTATAGACCGCGCCGTCAGTGCTGCCGTGGGAATGCCAAAGGCGTTCGCCCAGACCGATTGCAGGCGGTTGCAACGTTAATTCGCCGGTCAGCGGTTTACCTTCCAGCAGGCGCTGCAAACGTTGCTGGCGCTCAGCAAAATCCGCCTGGCGCCTGCTTGGGTCGCGATCAAAAGCGCTGAAGTTATCGAGGTTGGCGCCACCACTGCCCAGGCCCAATTGCACGCGCCCGCTGCTCAGAGCGTCCAGCACGCTAGCGTCTTCGGCCAGGCGGATCGGGTCCTCGAATGGCAACACAATCACCCCGGTGCCCAGTTCGATATGCCGCGTGCGTTCGGCAACGGCCGCCAGCAGCACCAAGGGTGAAGGAAGACGACCAAAGCCATTGCTCAAGTGGTGCTGGGCAATCCAACCACCGTCGAAGCCAAGGGCTTCAGCCACTTCGAATTGTTCGATCAGGTCGCGGTAGACCTGCCGGGGGTCATCACCAAAAGCGTGGCTGAGGAAACCCAATTTGAACGTCATGAGGGGGCTCCTGTGGGCTGCCAGCCCAGTGCTGGTGCGATGTGTTGGCGGATGATCTCCAGCGCACGGATCGCCTCGCGCAACGGCGTGCTGGTGGTTTGGACTTGCAGGATCAGTTGGTCGTGGGCTGTCAATGGCGGGCCTTGCTGCAATTGCTCGATGATCTGCTCCACCGGGCCGTGCAACACACCGAGACGCTTGAGGGTGGTGTCGAAGTCAGCGTCCAGCGTGCCCTTGAGTACGCCGATGCTTTGCTGGCGTTGCACATAGGCCTGGATATCACGGCGTGTGGCGTCGTCCGGTGCGGCGAGCAACGCCTGCACCCGTGCGACGCGGGCGGGCGTGCCGTTGTCGCCGGTCCAGGCGCTGCGGTAGCGGTTCACCAGTTCAACACCGGCTTGGGCAGGCAAATGCGGATTGGGTGCCATGATCAGGCCGTGGCCACGTTCGGCGACCTGTTCTACCCGCGAAGTGGCTTCCCACAGGCGATGTCTCAAGCCGTTGGCGCGTGGCAACAGGCGTGAGCCGCTGTCGGTCAGCGGCATATTGCCCAGGGCGTTGCGCAGTTGTTGCAGGTGCTGTTCGTAGTCACGATGGCGCGCCTCATGTTCGCGGCCAAACGCCAGGAATGTCTCGGGATCGAAACCCGCGCCAAGGCCCAGTTCCAGCCGGCCATTGCTCAACACATCCAGCACGGCCGCATCTTCGGCCAGGCGCAGCGGCACTTCCTGGGGCAGTACGACAATCCCGGTGCCCAGGCTGATATGTCGCGTGCGCTGGGCAATGGCGGCCAATAACACCAGCGGCGCGGGCAGGCGCCCGTGTTCACTGGCGAAGTGGTGCTGCGCCACCCAGCCGCTGTCGAAACCCAGTTCTTCAGCGACTCTGAACAGTTCCAGGGTGTCGCGATATACCCTCGGATCAAATTGCGGGCTGTAGACCCGGCTCAAAAAGCCCAGGGAAAAACCGCCACTCATGGCTTCACCTCACGGGCCAATTGCTTTTGCAACGCGGGTCCGGCGTTGATGGATTCCGGCAGGCCACTGAACGGGCTGATGGTCAGGTAGCCCTTGTTCAGCCACACCGCCTCATCGTTTTGCTGCGCGGCAGTCGCGGCGGGGCTGTATTGGAAGCCGATGCCCGGTTTGCCCGGCAGGTTGAATTGCTTGAGGTCATCGGTGTAGCGCGCTTCGAAGCCCACGTAACTGCCCACATGGGTGAGTTTCACGCCCTTGATCTGCGTGTCCTTGGGCAGGTTCATATTCAAGCCCAGTCCCGGCGGTAGCAGGGCTCCGTCGGGTTGGCGATGCCGGTCGAGGGTGTCGACCAGTTTTGCCACCAATTGGGCGGCGCGCTGTGGGTCTTGCTCCTTCAGGTCGGTGCTCACCGCCAATGCCGGAATACCCGATTGCAACGCCACGCTGGCCGCATTGAAGGTGCCGGAAGCCATATTGATCGCCCCAAGATTATTGCCGGGGTTGGGGCCGACGATCACCAGGTCGGGGTGGGGCAGCACCTTGTCCAGGCCCATCAGCAGGGCCATCACCGGCGTGCCGCTGATTTCGATCTGGACCTCTTTGCCGGCGCATTCGGGACTCTGGCACACGCCTTTATCGGAGGTGCTGATGTAGTAGCTGTCGGGGTAGGCTGGGTCGGTGTCGTGGCCGACTGTGACTTCGCGTCCGAAAAAGAACGCGCCGCCGCGTGCACTCTGGTCACTTTGCGGCGCGGCAATCTTCACGGTGTGCCCCTGGGCTTTCAGCTGGGTGTAGAGTGCGCGAATGTTCGGATGCTGATAGCCGTCGTCATTGCTCAGCAAGATGTTCAAGGCGAAGGCTTTGGGGGCGATCAAGCTGGCGAAGGCGAGCATCCAGGCGCTGCGTTTCATGCCCTCTCTCCCGTAAAGCGGTTGTCCGGGCGCGGCAGGCCGAGGTTTTCGCGCAGGGTGGTGCCCTCGTATTCCTGGCGAAACAGCCCACGCGCCTGCAGCAACGGAATCACCTGATCGACGAACACGTCGATGGCGCCAGGGAAGTAGGGGAAGAACACATTGAAGCCATCGCAGGCGCGTGCCTGGAACCATGTCTCGAAGTGATCGGCCACGTCCTCGGCGGTGCCTATCACCGGGTTGCCGCCCGCCAGGCGCAGGTACAGTTGGCGGATGCTGAGGTTTTCCGTGCGCGCCAGTTCCAGCACCTTGTCGCGACGGCTGCCACGTTGGCCCACCGGTGTATCCGGCAACGGGCCGTCAAGGTCATGGCCGGACAGGTCGATGTCATCGCCGAGGGTATCGGCCAGCAGGCGCAGGCCCAGCACTGGGTCGATCAGGGCCTGGAATTCCTCGAACAACGCCTGGGCCTGTTCGCGGGTGTCGGCGATAAATGGCGTGACGCCGGGCAGGATCTTGACGTGGTCCGGGTTACGACCCAGGGCGGCGGCACGGGCCTTGATGTCCTGGTAGAACGCCTGGGCGTCTTGCCGATGATGGGCGTGGGCAAAAATCAGCTCGGCCACACGGGCGGCGAGCTGTTTGCCCGGCTCCGATGCACCGGCCTGCACCAGCACCGGGTGGCCCTGGGGCGGGCGCGCCACATTCAGTGGGCCGCGCACGGAGAAATGCTCGCCGCGGTGGTTGAGGGTGTGCAGTTTGGTCGGGTCGAAATACTCGCCGCTGGCCTTGTCGCGGGTGAAGGCGTCGTCGTCCCAGCTGTCCCACAGGCCCTTGACCACGTCGTGGAACTCTTCGGCGCGCTGGTAGCGGTCGCCGTGGTCCACATGGTGTTCGCGGCCGAAATTCCAGGCTTCATCGGAGACGACCGAGGTCACCAGGTTCCAGGCGGCGCGGCCTTTGGACAGGTGGTCCAGGGAGGCGAACTTGCGCGCGATATGGTACGGCTCGTTGTAGGTGGTGGTCGCGGTGGCGATCAGGCCGATCTTGTGTGTGACGGCCGCCAAGGCCGACATCAAGGTCAGCGGTTCGAAGTGCTCGGCACGGGCGGTACGGCTGAGCGCGTCGTGATGATGTCCCCACAGCGCAACCACGTCGGCGATGAACAGGGCGTCGAACTTGCCGCGTTCGGCGGTTTGGGCGATGTGCTTGAAGTGCTCGAAATCCAGGCTCGCATCGGCCTGGGCCAGTGGGTGGCGCCAGGCGGCGACGTGATGGCCGCTGTTGGCGAGGAAGGCCCCCAGTTTGAGTTGATCGGTACGGCGGGTCATGGACAGGCTCCCATTTGAGTCAGGCAAGGGGCCGGCGAACCGGCCCGTGGAGCGGGATCAGAAGTTGTAGGTCACGCCGGTGTACCAATAGCCGCCGGTGGTGCCGTACGGCGAGAAGTTGCCGTAGGGGAACGCGCCGGAGCTGCTGGCCAGCTTTGTGCGCTCCGGGTACTGGTTGAACAGGTTGTTGGCACCGGCATTCAGAGTGATTGCCGGGGTCAGGTGGTAGTCGATGTTCAGGTCAGTGATCCACGCCGGCGAGAAGGTGCGGTCGAAGGCTTCGGCGGTGCCGTACTGGGTGTATTCGCCGTAGCGGGTCAGGTTCAGGCCCAGTTCGAGTTTTTCGTAGGTCCAGGTGGTGCCCAGCAGCAATTTGGATTGCGGCAGGCCGTACTTGAGGTTGCCCTGGCGCTGGCGGTCATAACCACCGGTTGGGCCGAGGGCTTGCTGGGCCACGCTGGAGGCGTGGATGTCGTCGATCTGCGTGGTGTTCCAGTTGAAGCCCAGGGTATAGCGCAGGTTGCCGTAAGCACCGATGCTCTGGCGGTAGTCGCCCACCAGGTCGACGCCGCGGGTGGTGGTGTCGAGGGCGTTGGTGAAGTAGGTGACGGCCTGGTTCGGGTTGAGGCCGGCGGCGGCGAGGATCGCGCTAATCTGAGGCGTGCCGCCCAGGTAGCCGGTTTGTGCGATGCGGTCCTTGATTTTGATCTGGTAGGCGTCGAGGGTGATGCTGGTGGCGTCCGTCGGTTGCAGGGTCAGCCCGAGGCCGAAGTTGGTGGATTTTTCAGGCTTGAGGTTTTCGGCACCAAGGGCCTTGGCGACATCGGAGTTCACCGCGACGTTGCGGTAGTCGAACAGTTGGCCGTTGACGCTGGTTTGCGAGGTGGAGCTATAGATTTGCTGGGCCAATGACGGCGCGCGGAAACCGGTGCTGAAGGAACCGCGTACCGCCAGGATTGGGGTCAACTGGTAGCGGGTGGCGAACTTGCCATTGGTGGTGGTGCCCGAGCCATCGTTGTAGTGCTCGTAGCGACCGGCCAGGTCCACGTGCCATTTATCGGTGAAGTCCTGGCCGATCTCGCCGTAGCCGGCCAAGCTGGTGCGACCTTTTTGCGCGGCATCTTCAGGCGTGGTGCCGGCCCCCGAGATGGTGCCCGGTGCGATCAGGCCCCCGTTGGCGCCGGTGGTGAACGGGCCGCTGGCGTAGGAGGCGTAGTCGCCTTTGCCGATCTTGTAATTCTCGTAGCGCTGTTCCAGGCCCCAGGAAATCTGTGTGGGCTTGTGCAGGCCAAGGTCGAAGGCGCGGGTCAGGTCGAGGTTGTTGGTCCACTGGCTGAAGGTTTTCACACCGGTGTCCACCGAGGTCGGCGAATCCAGGCCATAGCTCAGGTTGTAAGTGTGGCGCAGGGTGGCTTCAGCGTGGTCCTGGCCGTAGGTGCTGGACAGGTCGTAGTTCCAGCCGGCCAGTTCGCCCTTGCCGCCGAACGCCACCTGGAAGTCATTTTCGATAAAGCGCAGGGTGTCTTCGACGCCTTCGGTGAACGGCGTGGCGATGCCGTTGAAACTCGCGGGTTGGTGGAAAGCCAGCGGTTTTTCCGAGTTGCGGCGGGTGTAGGTGGAGAATGAGTAGAGCGTGAGGGCATCGTCCACCGGCAGCTCGGCGTTGTAGCCGAAACTGAAGTTACGTGCCTCGGGCAGGCCGGTGCCGTAGTAGGTGTGTTGCAGGCTGGTGTTGCCGGCCGAGTCGGTATACGGCGCGTTGTCGGAGCGGTCGGAGATCTTCTGTTTCTTCACGTCCAGGGCGAGGTTGATAAAACCGTCGTTGGGCAGCGCCAGGCCGACATTGCCGGTTTGCCGCGCGGTTTCGCCGTCGCCGTTTTCATAGTTCTGGCCGTAGCTGGTGGATAGGCTGCCGCCGTGGTCGGTCTGCTTGAGCACGATGTTCACCACTCCACCGATCGCATCCGAACCGTACTGGGCCGAGGCGCCGTCGCGCAGCACTTCGACGTGATCCACCAGGGCGGTGGGGATCATGTCCAGGTCGACCGGTTGCGAGCCAGAGTTGAGGTAGGTACCGTTGTTGAGCAGCGCGCTGTTATGGCGGCGCTTGCCGTTGACCAGTACTAGCACCTGGTCGCCATTGAGGCCACGCAGGCTGACCGGGCGCACCACCGAGGTTGAGCCGAAGCCCGACGACGCCGGCTGGTTGAGGGACGGCAGCACTCTGCTCAAGGCGCGGGTCAGGTCGCCCTGGCCGGTAGCGAGCAGTTGTTTGGACGAGATCACATCCACCGGTGCGGTGCTCTCGGCCAGGGTGCGCGCCTGGCCACGGTTGCCGATCACCACAACGGTGTCCAAGGGGTTATCGCTGGCCGGCGCGTCGGCGGCGAGAGTCAGGCTGCTGTAGCTGGCGGCTTCGTACAGGGCAATAAACAACAACGTGTGGGCGAAGGCCTTACTGGGTCGGCGACCTGTGGCGCGTGATGCATTCATGATGGGAAATACTCCAGTGGTTTAAGGTGTTGGGCCTTGATAGAGGACGGCTTGTTGAGTTCAAGCTCTGGTGGGAAGGCTGGAGAGCAAGGGCTGTGCCATCTGTTAAAAGTGTTTAAAAACATAGGCTTATTGCGTAGTAAGCGGGGGTGTTGGTGTTTTTTTAACAGGTCGAAGGGCAGGGTGTTGGTTTTTGTGCAGGGGCTTTCATCGGCAACCGGGTATTGAGCCGTAAGGCTTGGGTGGTTGTGCTTGGCACACGACTTGCTCTCCCCACGCAACACCCTGAACCCAAGGAAGCTATTTCTGTATGCCTAGACCCGGCCCGCGCAATGCCCTCACCGATATCCCAGGCCTCACGGTCGGCCACGCCACGGACCTGCGCGTCGACACCGGCGTCACAGTGATTCGCCCCAATGGTTTCTGGACTGCCAGCATCGACATTCGCGGCGGTGGCCCTGGCGGGCGTGAAACCGCCGCCTTGGAGCCCGAAAACATGGTCGGCCAACTCCACGCTCTGGTTTTCGCCGGCGGCTCGGTGTTCGGCTTGGGCGCGGCGGATGCCGTGGCGGCAAAACTGTCTCAGGACGAGGTGGGTCTGCACTTGAAACCCGGCGCCCCGGCAATCCCCATAGTGCCCGCCGCCGTGTTGCACGACCTGGCCAACGGCGGCGACAAGGACTGGGGCCTGGACCCGCCTTACCGACGCCTGGGCTTTGAAGCGCTGGCCAATGCTGGAGAAGATTTCGAGTTGGGCTCGGTGGGCGCCGGCCGTGGCGCCATGGCCGGTGTATTGAAAGGCGGGCTGGGTACCGCCTCGCTGGACCTGGGTGACGGATTGATCGTCGCCGCACTGGTCGTCGCCAACCCCATTGGCTCGGTGTACATGCCCGACGGTAAAACGTTCTGGGCCTGGCCTTGGGAAGTCGCGGGGGAATTCGGTGGCCGGCGGCCTGAAGCCGAGATGGACTGCAGCGACCCGATGCCGGAGTTGTCACGCCTGGATTCGATGGGCCGCCTGCAAGCCGGGGCCAACACGACGCTGGTGGTGGTCGCCAGTACCGCTCGGCTCACTGTGGCTGAGTGCAAGCGCGTGGCGATCATGGCTCAGGACGGAATTGCCCGTGCGGTGCGTCCGGCGCATTTGCCGTTTGATGGGGACACTGTATTTGCCTTGGCGTCGGCGGCGGTTGAGTTGACCGATGGCCCACGGCGGCAGGTGGAGATTGGTTGTATTGGCTCGGCGGCTGCGGATTGCGTGGCGCGGGCGATCGCCAGAGGGGTGTTCAGTGCCAGGGGCTAGCCACTATCCACTGTAGGAACCGGCTCGCCGGCGACGGCGGCGGTTTAGCTTGCGCCTGTGTTAACTGACAGACCGCTAACGCCGACAAGCCGGCTCCTGCTGCTCAGGTGAAAGGTGATAGGCGCGTCTGTGCCTTTGCCGCCAGCTCCGGCAACTTCAACGCCTCATACACCCGTACCAAACTCCGATTCGTCGGCACATCCCCCCCGTCATACCGGCGCCGCAATTCCAGTGTCTGCTGCGCCCCCAACCAATCCCCGGCCTTCACTCGTGCATCCAGCTCCACCAGGGCAAACAGATCGCGCTGTGCGTGGCTGCCACCAATCTCATTCAGCCGGGGAAGGGCGATCGTCAGTTGCGCCAGCGACTGTTGCCAGTCGCCACGTGCATGGGCCAATAAGCCCTTCGCCAACGGCAGGGTCACTTCGCCCCACACCGGCCGTGCGTCAAAGCTGTACTGGCGCAACGTCGCCAGCAACCTATCCGCCTCCGGCTTGCCCGCCCGGGCCAAGCCATACAGGTACTGCACGCTCAGGAACGGCTGTACCGTATCGCAGACCCGGCGTTGCAGGTACGGTGCCAGCGCCTGCCAGCGCTCGCCCACATCGATGCCGGCCAGTTCCAATCGCGCGAGCAAGGACACGGCGCCGACCTGGTCCTGGGAGTATTCCGGGAGAATGCCCCACACGTGTTGGTCGTAAATCTCCAGCACGCGCTGATTCTCGCCCCGCGCCAGGTAGAACAACGCCAGGTGCCACCAGTTGTGGGTGTACATGAACGAGTTCAAACCGTCCCAGTGATGGGTCACGCTTTCCAGGAATACCGTGCCTTCCTCGATACGTCCCTGGGTCAGCATCACATGGGCCAGGGCGTGCTGGGCCCAAGGCTCCGAGGGTTGCAGGCGCAAGGCTTGCAGCGCGCTGGCTTCGGCGTCTTCAAGCAGGTGGCATTGCTCGTAGGCGAAGGCCAGCAGACCGTGGCTGTGGGCAATATCGGGTGCGCCAGCGGTGGCCTTTAGGCCGATGCGCAACAGGGCGGGCCAGTTGCCGCGGTTGAATTCCAGGTACTGGTTGAGCTTGGCGGCGAATAGGTCGCGGGGGTAGCGGTCGAGCAGGTTTTCGCTCAAATGCAGGACCTGATCGAGGTCGTCCTTGATCCAGGCTTGCAGCACGCCAAGGTACAGCTGAGCGCGCGGGTGAGCGGCGTGCGCCGCACGTTGGTGGTATTTTTCCGCCAGTGCCGGGCCCTCGGGCGACTCGCTGAACATCAGCAGCAAGCCGGCAAACGCATTGGCCAGCGCGGAGCCGGGATCGGCATCGGCGGTGGCAAGGATGCGTTCGGCACGGGGCTGGTAGCCGAGGAAGCCGCCTATGAAGTCGTCCAGCCCTTGGCGGGTGGTGGGGTCGGTGGTGTCGATGGGGTTGCCCAGGTAATCCAGTGACATAGTGGCGAGGCTCGTTTATTCAGATGACGGTTACAGGGGCAAACCTTGTGCCATCGACCAGCGATGAACCTCTGTGGGAGGGGGCTTGCCCCCGATAGAGGCGTGTCAGTTGGCTCATTCATTGATGACCGACCGGTATCGGGGGCAAGCCCCCTCCCACATTTGAAATGCTTTGCTGCTGCTTTTTGCACACTCAGGCGCAGCTCTGTGGTTTTTTCATCAGCGCGATCACCACCAACCCCAGCAATACCCGCCCAACCGGCCATGGCACAACGCTTGCAAAACCCTCGTTATATTTTTCAATTCGAGGAGACTCCATGCGCTCATTCTCTTTCCGCCGTGCCCTCACGTCCGTGGCACTGTGCACCACGTTGTTGGCCGGCCAGGCTCAAGCGCAACCCCAGGAGGGCGGGGTGCTCAACCTGGTGGCCCAGCCGGAGCCGCCCTCGCTGATGCACGGCGTAGTCAGCCATGTGTCGACCCAATACGTGAGCGGCAAGGTGCTCCAGGGCCTGCTCACCTTCGACACACACCTTGCGCCCAAACCGGTATTGGCCAAAGCCTGGACTATCTCCCCTGACGGCCTCACCTATACCTTCGACTTGCAGGACGGCGTGCACTGGCACGACGGTCCAGCGTTCACCGCCGATGACGTGGTGTTCAGCTTCCAGACCTTCTACCCCGAGGTGGACAAGCGCCTTGGCGGTATCATCACCGAGTACGTCGAGAGCATCACCGCCAAAGGTACGCTGCAGGTGGTCTTCCACCTGAAGAAACCTTTCGCACCGTTGCTTTCGGCCTTGGGCAGCGGCTTGCGCCCGGTGGTGCCGAAGCACCTTTACGAGAACACCGACTTTCGTAACAACCCCTATAACCTAAAACCGGTGGGTACCGGGCCGTTTGTGTTCGTCGAGTGGAAACGAGGCGCCTATATCAAACTGGCTAAGAACCCCAACTACTGGAAAAAGGGCCTGCCGCACCTCGACAGCATCATCTTCCACGTCATTCCTGATGCCTCTTCGCGTGCCGCCGCGTTCGAGCGTAACGACGTGCAAGTGCTGCGCAGCGGCGATGCGGATTACTCAGACCTTAAGCGCCTAACCGCCTTGCCCGATGTGCAGTCGTCGGAGAAGGGCTGGGAGTTGTACTCGGGTCTGGCCTTCCTGCAAATCAACACGCGCAAGCCACCGTTGAACAACCTCAAGGTGCGCCAGGCGATCCTGTCTGCGCTGAACCGACAGTTCATCGTCGATAACATCTTCTTCGGCTCGGGCAAGGTCGCCCAGGGGCCGTTTGTGTCCAGCTCGCCTTACCACGATCCCCAGTTGCCGCAGTACGCCTATGATGTGAAAAAGGCCAAAGCGCTGATTGCCGAATCCGGCGTTGATGTCGGCGCGGTGCGCATTCGCCTGCTCAATGGCGAGAAGGGTGGTGCCTGGGAGCGCCTGGCCGAATACACCAAGCAGTCCTTGCAGCCCCTGGGTTTCAAGGTGCAGGTGGTGACGTCCGACGCGGCGACCTGGTTCCAGCGCGTGAGCGACTGGGACTTCGACCTGACCTACAATTTTATCTTCCAGATCGGCGATCCCTACCTGACCAGCGCCTATCTGTTCCGCTCCGACTACATACTCAAAACTTCTCCGTTCGCCAACGTCAGCGGCTACAACAGCGCAGAGGCCGATGCCTTGTGGGCGAAAGTCGCCGATACCCCGGAAGGCCCGGAGCGCAAACAGCTCTACAGCCAGCTGGAGAACCTGCTGAACACCGACCTGCCCATCGCACCGATCTTCGAAATGCGTTACCCGACGCTGTTTCACAAACAGGTGAAAAACCTGCTGCAGACCGCTACCAGCCTTAATGAGGACTACGAGAGCGTGTACCTCGAGGCCCTGACGCCATGAACGGCGTGTTGTATTTCAGCGGGCGGCTCGTCAAGGCGTTGCTGATGGTGGTGGCGGTGCTGGTGCTGAGTTTCCTGCTGATTCGACTTGCGCCGGGCGATCCTGCATTGCTGTTGGCCGGAGAGGCAGGAGTGGACGATGTGCAGTTTATCGAGCAACTGCGCCAGACCATGGGCCTGGATAAACCGTTGCTCCAGCAGTTGCTGATATACCTGGGCAATATCGCCCACCTGGACCTGGGTTATTCCTACCGAAATCAGACCTCGGTGTGGTCGCTGATCGCCGAGCGGTTGCCGGCGACGCTGGCATTGATGGGCTCAGCCTTTGTAGTTTCTTCCGTGCTCGGCGTGACCTTAGGTGTGCTGGCGGCGCGGGCACGGCAGAAGCGGCATTGGCTGGACGGCGTGATCTCCCATGGTGCTTTGTTGCTGTACGCGATGCCGCCGTTCTGGCTGGCGATGCTGATGATTTTGCTGTTCTCCGTCAGTCTGGATTGGTTGCCGGCGTTCGGTATGGAGACCGTGGGCCGGGACTTCTCGCTGCTGGATCGCCTGCGGCATCTGTTGTTGCCGTGCCTATCCCTGAGCGTGCTGTTTCTGGCTCTGTATATCCACCTCACCCGAGCCGCCGTGCTCGATGCTCTTGGTCAGGAATACGTACGCACTGCCCACGCCAAAGGCCTGTATCCACGGCGGATTCTGTATGTACATGTGTTGCGCAATGCACTGCTGCCGGTGGTGACTTTCGCTGGTTTGCAACTCGGCCAACTGGCCAGCGGTGCGTTACTGGTGGAGGTGGTGTACTCCTGGCCTGGCATTGGCCGCTTGATGTATGACTCATTGGCCCAGCGTGACTACGGTGTGTTGATGGGCGGCTTTCTGGTGATCTCGATTTTGGTGGTGGGCTTCAATGTGTTGACCGATGTGATTTGCCGTTTGCTCGACCCACGTATTGGCGCTGGAGGACAGGGCTGATGGCGGTGCTCACACGCTTTATTCACCAGCCGTCGGCGCTGGCCGGCGCGGTGTTTTTGCTGGTGTTAGCAGCACTAGCGACTGCCGCACCGTGGCTCACCAGTAGCTCGCCCTGGGAAATGAACACCCAGCCGATGCTACCGCCGTTCCACGATTCGGCGCACTGGCTGGGCAGCGATATGCTTGGCCGCGACCTCGGCAGCGGCTTGCTCTACGGCGCCCGTGTGTCCCTGGCCGTGGGGGTGTTGACCAGTCTGGCGACCTTGCTGGTGGGACTGCTCGTCGGCGCTGTCGCCGGTTATTTTGGTGGATGGCTCGACGGCGCGCTGATGCGGATCGCCGAGTTCTTTCAGATCATTCCGCAGCTAGTGTTGGCGGTGATCCTGGTGGCGGTGCTGGAGCCGTCCCTGGGTTCCATCGTGCTGGCGATTTCGCTGGTAGCGTGGCCGGGCGTCGCGCGGCTAGTGCGCAGCGAATTCCTTACCCTGCGACAACGTGAGTTTGTGCAGGCGGCGCGGGTGCTGGGGCAATCGCCATTAGGCATCATCAGCCAACAAATCCTGCCCAATGCCTTGGCGCCGTTGTTGGTGACCATGACCTTTGTGATGGCCACTGCAGTTCTCACCGAAGCCGCGTTAGCGTTTCTCGGCCTGAGCGACCCTGAGGCCATGAGCTGGGGTTACATGATCAACGCATCACGTGGGCTGCTGCGGGATGCCTGGTGGATGAGTTTCTTGCCGGGGGTGGCGATTGTGCTGTGCGTGCTGGCCGTGAACCGGGTGGGCGAAGGCCTGCGCGTGGCCTTTGAACCGGGGAGGTCGCTATGACGTTGCTCAGTGTGGAAAACCTGCGTATCGCCTTGCCGGCCGGTGCCGACCGCAGTCACGCGCTGTATGACCTGTCGCTGCAATTGCGCAGCGGCGAATGCCTATGTGTAGTGGGCGAGTCCGGCTCGGGCAAGTCGATGTTGGCCAAGGCATTGTTGCGCCAGTTACCGACGCCGCTGAGCGTGGAAAGCGGGCGACTGGTGTTTCGTGATGAAGACCTGGCGAAGCTCAGTGAAACCGCGATGCGCCAGCTGCGCGGGCGAGATATAAGCATGGTGTTCCAGGAGCCCATGAGCGCGCTGAACCCGCTGCTGCGCGTGGGTGAGCAGATCGATGAAACCCTGCGCGCCCACGGGGTGAAATCGGCCCAGGAGCGTCGCCGACGGGTTGTGGAGTTGCTGGGTTATGTCGGCCTGCCCGAGCCTGAACGCCTGCGCCTGGTCTATCCCTTTGAGCTCTCCGGTGGCCAGCGTCAGCGCGTGGTCATCGCCATGGCGTTGGCGTTCGATCCCTCGTTACTGATCGCCGACGAACCCACCTCGGCGCTGGATGTGACCACCCAGGCGCAGATCATCGATCTGTTACGCAAGATTCAACAGGATAAGGGCATGTCGCTGTTGTTCATCACCCATGATTTCGCCGTGGTCGAGGCCATTGCCGACCGCGTGCTGGTGCTGGAAAAAGGTCAACTGGTGGAGCAGGGCAGCGCCCATCAAGTATTGCGCAAGCCTCAGGCGCTTTATACCCAGCAACTGCTGGCAGCGGTCTCGGCGCAACCTCGGGCCCCGCGCACGACGGTGGACGGGAGTGTGGTGCTCAAGGCCGAGCAACTCAATAAAGTGTTTCGCAGCAACAGCGGTTGGTGGCGCAAGCGTGCCACCCAGGCCCTGGCGCAGGTTCAGTTGACCCTGCGCGAGGGTGAAACCCTCGGCATTGTTGGGGAGTCAGGCTCGGGGAAATCCACTCTGGGGCGTTGCCTTGTTCGGCTGCTACGTGCTGACAGTGGTCAAATTCAATGGCTGGGTCAGGATGTAACGACGCTTTCCGAAGGGCGTTTGCGAGCATTGCGTAGCGATGTGCAGATGATTTTCCAGGACCCGTTTGCCTCGCTCAATCCGCGCCAGACCATCGGTCGTATCGTCATGACCGGCCCGCTGGTACAGGGGCACTCAAAGGCCGAGGCCGAGCGGCGCACGCGCTCATTTTTGGCGTTGGTTGGGCTACCCGCCACGGCGTTCGAGCGCTATCCCCATGAGTTCTCCGGTGGCCAGCGCCAACGTATCGGTATCGCCCGTGCCTTGGCTGTGGAGCCGAAAATACTCATCGCGGACGAATGCGTTTCCGCTCTGGATGCGCTGATCCAGGTACAGATTCTCGAGTTGCTTGAAGACCTGCAACGTCGGCTCAAGCTGAGCATTGTGTTCATCACCCACGATTTGCGAGTGGCCGCCAGACTGTGTGATCGCATTGCCGTGATGCAGGGCGGGCATGTGGTGGAGCAGGGGGAAGCGGCAACGCTACTGGTCCATCCGCAACATGCTTATACCCAGACCTTATTGCGTGGCTTCTCCAGAACCGTCCTCCCTTCGACAGTCACTCCTCAAAACCTTGAATTCAAAGAGGCTTGTCCCGCTCATGACTGATTTACACGCATTTTCTGATTTACCTCTGGTGCGGGGCGAGCGGGTGGAAATCCGTCCAGGACGGTACCTGAGCATCGCTTATCAACCAGGCACGCATCAGGCAGATACAGTCTTGTTCTTCGGGCATGGTGGTGGTGGTCACAAGGATCAATGGCGCGAGTTATGGCAGTCGTTGTCCGATCAGGGATACAGCCTGGTGGCGTGGGACCTGTTGGGGCACGGCGATAGTGAAAAGCCGCGCCAGCCGCAGGCCTATGCCTGGTCGGAACTGGTGGCAGATCAGCTGGAAATACTGAGCCGCTACGCTGCACGTCGGAATATCCTGGTTGCACATTCCTTTGGTACCGGACTGGGGTTGAGTGCCTTGCTGGAGCTTCCACGCAGGTTGCCGCAGGTGACCATAGATGGCGCCCTGTTGCTAGGCACACAACTGCATCGCCCGTTGAGCCGTGGTGGTCTGATGTCTCTGCCTGCCTGGGTGTTGGAGCTGCTGCGGCCGTTGCTGGCCAAGGGCTTTCGTCAGCGTGCGTGGCACTCCGCAGCCGATCCCCGGCTGGTGGCCTACGAGGAAAACCTGACCCGTCGCAATCGTCTGTATGTGTTCAAGTCTCTACTGCAAAACGCCCAATGGCCCGACGCCGATGCCCTGGCCCGACTGACGTTGCCGACTTATGTGTTAGCGGGAGACAGCGACGGGCTGACGCCCTCCAGTGGGGGTGAAGCGCTCGCCCGACAGCTGCCAACGGGTAGCTTTGAGGTGTTGGAGCGGTGTGGTCATCAATTGATGTTGGAGCGGCCTGCGCAGGTGCTGGCGGCGTTCCAGAGGCTGATGAAAAAACTTGATCAGCGTCCAGGTTCGTCCGGTTGAGCTGGCTTCAGTTGATAAAGCGCGCAGCTGAGAAATGCACCGTTGGCGCTGACCAGGCGTTTGCTCCGGCTCGCCGACAACACGGCCACGCCTTCGAAAGCCCAATGCTCGAGAAAGGCGGTCTCCGACACTTTTATAACTATAAATTCATATTTTTTACTTATTGATACCTTTTAGTTATTTTTATTTTAATAATCAGACGCAGATAGACGGCGTGAGAAGGCTTAAGTTAATTCCAAAAAGATATTTATTTGTTCTTTTTAAGATCGATTAGCTTTATGTCTGTGGAAAGCGTTGCGCTCCCTGCGCGGCGCTTTTTTTGCTTCAGGACACGGTGTTCGGATCATGGCCTGAGGCTCAGCCAATTTTCTACTCTGGGGCGAGCGCGTTGCCCGCATCCAGGGGTCGCTTGCCCGGAGCTCCTGTGACACTTATTCAAACCTCTTTGGCAACTGCCCGGATCGACTCATCTCAACAGCGTGCGCAACCCTCCAGCGATCACGCCAATGAGGCCGATGTTGTGCTTGAGTTGCGAGACGTCACCAAAGCCTATCTGCGCAAAGGTTCGTCAGTGCTGCCGGCCGTCAGCAATGTCAGTTTGAAGGTGCGGCGCGGTGAAGTTCTGTGCCTGATGGGCACATCAGGAAGCGGGAAATCCACGCTGCTGCGGCATATCAATCGCTTGATTGAGCCCTCGAGCGGCGATGTCTTGATCGAAGGGCAGACCATCAGCGGTTTGAGCCACAAAGCTTTGCGCGACTTGAGATCGCGCCGCATCGGGATGGTGTTCCAGCATTTTGGCCTGTTGCCCCATCGTACGGTGCTGGACAACGTCGCGCTGCCCCTCGAATTGCGTGGTGAACCCGAGTCGATTCGTCATGCTGCGGCTATTCTGCAGTTGCGGGCGGTAGGTCTGGAGGGGTGGGGCGAACATTATCCCCATGAGTTGTCCGGTGGCATGCAGCAACGGGTTGGCCTGGCACGCGCATTGGTGACTGATCCCGACATTCTACTGATGGACGAGCCGTTCAGTGCGCTGGATCCGACCATTCGACGCGATCTGCAAAGTCATTTCCTGGCACTGGTGCATGAGCGCGGTATCAGCACATTGCTGGTCACCCATGACCCGGCCGAAGCCATACGCCTTGCTGACCGCATCGCAGTGCTACGCCGAGGACGGCTGGTGCAATTGGGCACGCCCAAACAGTTGCTCGAGCATCCGGTTGACGCCGAAGTTGCGGACTTTTTCCGGGACTTCAATTCAACCCATACACCCCTTCACAGCGTCGACAGCGTTGGCCTTCAGCCCCCAGAAACCGCTCCTCGTGGGCCGCACGTCCAGCCCGGCTTGCGCGGGTGGCAGGCATTGTTGCTGGGGCCTGCTGCGCTTGCTGCGAGAGGCAAGGGCGGTTTGTTTTGGCTCGGCTTCGCCGTTGAGCTCGCAGCGCTAGCGGCACTGGCTCAGGGCATTGCCACTTCATCATGGCTGGCGATTCTGGCGGCGGTGATGGTGTTCGCGGCCAGTCGTTTCACAGCGCTCTCGTTGAGCCGCCAGCCTGTGCTACGCAACGTATCGGGTTGGGGGCTGCCTTTGGCTGTGCTGGTGGTCAGTCAGGCACTGGTGATCTGGCGCGTCGTCACACCTGACGCCACTGGTGTGTTGCTGCAGTTCCCGGTCAATCGCCAGGCCTTGCTGCTGGCGGCACAGAGCATTGATGAATTCATTGGCTGGTCGCAGGTGACGTTCGAGGGTGCATTCGTCGGCGTGATCGTTGCCGTTCGCACCGTCATCGAAGGCATTGAAAACCTCCTAGGTTGGTTGCCATGGCCGGTTTCGGCACTGACGCTGGTGTTTCTGGCGTGGCGTTCAGCTGGCTTGCCGCTGGCACTGACCAGCAGCGCAGCCTTGTTGTACATCGGCCTGTTTGGCTTTTGGGAGCGAACCATTGCCACGCTGGCGCTGGTCGGTTCTTCGGTACTGATTGCCCTGGTCATTGGCGTACCCACCGGCATCCTGCTGGCGAAGCGTCCGCTTTTACGGCGGGTGATTACGCCCCTGCTGGACGTCATGCAGACCCTGCCGACGTTTGTGTACCTGATTCCTGCCGTGGCGTTCTTTTCTGTCGGCAAGACCCCCGCCGTGATCGCGACCGTGATTTTCGCCCTGGCGCCGATGATTCGTCTGACGTCGCTGGGTATCCAGGAAGTTGCGAAGGATGCTGTCGAAGCGGCGGTGGCACACGGTGCCAGTCCTTGGCAGACCCTGATCAAGGTGCAACTGCCCTTGGCTCGCCGCTCGCTGTTATTGGGGATCAACCAGACCATCGTCATGAGCTTGTCGATGGTGGTGGTCGCTGCCCTGATCGGCGCCGGCGGCCTGGGTTATGACGTGATGACGGCGCTGCGCAACATCAAGGGCGGCGAAGGCGTGCTCGCCGGCGTGGCGATCGTCCTGTGTGCACTGATCCCTGACCGAATCATTCAATCGAGCTTGCGCAAGCAAGACCACCGGCACAACTAACTGAGAGATTTATCGTGAAGACACATCTGTCGCGTACCTTCGGTGCGGCCGCATTGCTGGCATCCTTGATTCTCCCGGCCACCGTCTTCGCCAAGGACAAAATTGTCATTGGCGAGCAGAACTGGACGGGGGCTATCGCCATTCAACACATCCTTGGTGAGGTAATCAAAAGCCGACTGGATGGCGATGTGTCGTATCTGGCCGGGGATGTCGCGGTGCTGTTCAGCGCAGCCGCCAAAGGCGATGGTTCGGTCGACGTACTGACCGATATCTGGCTGCCTAACCAGTCGGCAGCCTGGGCTAAATACGTCACGGGCGGCACCCGGTCCTTGGTGCCGAACACTCATCCGTATGCGGGCGAACAAGGGTTTTACATTCCCGGTTATTTGCAGGACAAGTACGGGGTCAAATCCATCTACGACCTGAAAAAACCTGAAGTGGCCAAGCTCTTTGAGCCACTGGGCGGCGGTAAGGCTGAGTTGCTGGTGGGGCCGGCGGGCTGGGAGTCGACTTACATCGGCCAGATCAAGGCCAAGGATTACGGGTTTGCCGATAAATTCGAGTCGGTGTCCACCGAAGCCTCGGTGACCTACGCCAAACTCGCCTCGGCTTACAAGGCGCAACGTGGCGTGGTGTTCTATGCCTACACCCCGGACTGGATCTTTTCGGCCTTTGACCTGCGTCGCCTGGAAGAGCCGGCATTCGACGGTTACGCCCAGGACAACAAAAAAGATGACCCGCTTTACAAGGCTGATGGTTGCTGGAAATTCATCAGTCCGACCGTCGACCCGGACTGGCTGAACAAGAGTCAGATCACCTGCGCCTTCCCGGATGCCAAGGTACATATCCTGGCGTCCGCTGCCTTGCAGAAACGCGCACCGAAAATTGCCGAGTTCCTGCGTAATGTCGCGATCGAACCTGCGCAACTCAATGAGCTGATCCTGAAGATCGAAAAGGAAAAACAGCCAGCGGACGTCGTGGCCAAGGCGTGGGTACAGGTGAACAGTGCCACGGTTGATCAATGGCTCGCCGCCTCGGCGCCGAAAGTGAGCGCGATCCAATGAGCCAGGCGTCCTTGCGTTTGCTCGATGGTGGCATGGGCCGCGAATTGCAGCGTATCGGGGCACCGTTTCGCCAGCCGGAATGGTCGGCCCTCGCGTTGATCGAGGCGCCTGACTATGTGCTGCAGGCTCATCAGGCATTTATTGAGGCCGGTGCGCGAATCATCACCACTAACAGCTACGCGGTGGTGCCGTTTCACATCGGTGATGAGCGCTTTGCCGAGCAGGGCCGTGCGCTGGCCGAGCGGGCCGGACGCCTGGCTCGTCAGGCGGCGGCCGGCAGCACCGAACCGGTCATGGTGGCCGGATCGTTGCCGCCGGCGCTAGGGTCTTATCGACCTGACTTGTTTGATCATCAACGTTCGGTCGTGATCCATCGCGAGCTCATCGCCGGATTGCAGGCGCACGTTGATGTGTGGCTGGCGGAAACCCAGAGTTCCATCGCTGAAGTCCGGGCAGTCGTCGAGGCGCTTGGCGCAGAATCGAAACCGCTTTGGCTGTCGTTCACGCTGCTTGATGAAGCCGGCGAGCCACCGCGATTGCGTTCCTCGGAGTCAGTCGCCCAGGCGGTACACGTAGCGGTCGAATTGGGGGCGAGGGCGGTGCTGTTCAATTGCAGCCAGCCGGAAGTCATGGCAGCTGCGCTGGCGGTGGCCGGGGATGTCCTTCTGCGCCTCGATCAAAGCATCGAGCTGGGGGTTTACGCAAACGCGTTTCCGCCTGTCAGCACAGAGGCAAAGGCCAACAGCACGCTGCTGGAGATTCGCCGCGACCTGGGCCCTGAATCCTACCTGCACTGGTCCAGAACCTGGGTAGCGGCGGGTGCCAGTATTGTCGGTGGATGCTGCGGTATCGGGCCTGAACATATTGCGCAGTTGCATGCGCATCTGCTGCCAAACGAAGTGGTTGTCAGCGCATGACTGATTTTCGCCAAGACGTGATTGTTGAGCAGGCGACGTTCGGTGCCGGCTGTTTTTGGAGGGCTGAAGCGGCATTCAGATCGTTGCCGGGCGTGCTCGACAGTCGGGTTGGTTTTGCGCGATCGGTCAGGGGCGAGTCTGAGTTGATCGAGGTGGTGCAAGTGGACTTTGATTCCAAAGTCATTTCCTACAGTCGCCTGATAGAGCACTTCTGGACGCTGCATGATCCGACCTCATTCGACCGTCAAGGCGCGGATGTCGGGGTCAAATACCGATCTGCACTGTTTTTTGGCACCGCCCAGCAAGCCCAGCTGGCACTGGTCGCCAAACAACGCCTGGATGCTTCGGGGCAATTAGGTAAACCGGTGGCCACCGTCATCGTGCCGTTGGGTGAGTTTCAACTGGCAGATGAAGACCAGCAACGTTACCTGGAAAAGCATGGTGCCAGCAGCTGCTCCATCTGAATAATCGCCATGCCAGGTTGTTGCTGATCAGCGCGCCTGGCTTCGCTCGTGGGTCTGGTCAGAGACCCTGACTGCTCCTGATTAATTGATAGGCTCGGCGCACCAGCGGATTTACGGTGTTGGGTCGAATCCACAAGTGATAGGTCACGTCCGGCAGCCGTGGCAATCCGTCCGTTTCACCCAGTACGCGCATGTCCGGCCCGAGCATTTCCATGCTACGGGCCGTGACACCCAACCCCGCACGCGTCGCAGCCTTGATGCCAATCAGATTCGAGGCCAGGTAGGCCTGGCGCCAGGGAATGTTTGCGCGTTCCAGGGCTTCCAGGGCGTAGCGACGATAAATACTCGGTTCATCCACCAGAATCAGCGGCAAGGGTTCGCTGGGGTTGTGCAGGTATTGCGCCGAGCAAATCCACCACACAGGCGAAGTACGCAAGGCGAAGCCTTCGAGGTTCGGGTCCTCCCGGGTGGAAATCACCATGTCGACTTTGCCGCGGTGCAGGTCCTCCATCAGGAACGGACTGCGACCGACATCGATTTCAAGCCGCAAGCGCGGCGCCGACCGGGCGATGTGGCTGAGGATTGGCGGCAGGATCGTGTCGGCGATGTCGTGGGGCGAACCGATGCGCAGCACGCCGCTCAGGCTGTTTTCACGCAGGGAGCTCAGGGCCTCGTCATTCATCGAGAGCATATGCCGGGCGTGGCGCAGCAACTGCAACCCGGCTTCAGTGAGTCGCTTCTGCCGCCCGTGCTTCTCGAACAGATTCACCCCGACCTGTTGCTCCAGGCGTTGCATGTGTTGGGTCACCGAAGATTGCGTGCGGTTCAGATGCGTGCCGGCTTCGGCAAAGCTGTGGTGGTCCACCACGGCAATGAAGGTGCGCAGTAATTCGAGGTCTAGCGTGGGCAGGGTCGACATGGCTGTTTCCAGGGCTGTTTTTTACATCACGACTTTAAACATAAACATAAATAAACGTTATGTGTTTTTTGGTGATGTTTTATCGATTTATTGGTGTCATTCAATATATACGGGGTTATCCAGGCTTTTGTCATTTGCGCGGGCTCATCAGGTTATAACGATATTAGATATTTGAATTTCCGTTAGAAGCACGCTTTACCTAGGATCCCACCACAACAGGTCGGGGGACGCCGATCATTCATTAGGGGGAAAAACCATGCTGTTCGAGCGCACACCTGTAAAACGTTTATTGCCTGCCATGCTGGGTGCCTTGATCTTGCTGGCGGCCAGCACCACCGCTGCCCAGGCGGATGCGACGCTGGACAAGATCGAGCAGCGTCACGTACTGGTGGTCGGTGTGCTGCTCTCGGGCGGTCCCTTTGGCGGGATCGATCCAGCGACCCAGAAACCCAGGGGGTTGAACGTCGAGCTGGCCCAGGAGCTGGGCCGGCAGCTAGGGGCCGAGGTGCAGCTGGTTCCCGTATTGCCTGCCAACCGCGTGCAGTTCCTGCAGCAGGGCAAAGTCGACCTGCTGATCGCCAACATGGAATGGACCCCGGAACGCGGCGAAATCCTCGGATTTGTGCCGACGCCGTTTTACCGGGTAGGCGGTACCGCCGCAGTGCTCAAGGACAGCAAGATCACTCGCTGGGAAGACCTGAAAGGGCAACCGGTTTGCACTTCGCAAGGCAGCAGCTATGTCAAGCCGCTCACGGAGCTGGGCGTTGAGTTGAAAGCGTTTAAGAGCTCGTCCGAATCCTTGCTGGCGTTACGCGGCAACAACTGCGTCGCGGCGGTGCACGACGCCACGCTGGTCAACCCGTTGATCGCCGACAGCGCCGAATGGCAAGGCTATCGCACCATCACCCCGGAACTGAACCCGGCGCCGTCGGTTATCTGGACCCGTCGCGGGGAAAGCGACACCCAGGCCAAGCTCGACCCGATCGTCAAGGAGCTGCACCGCAGCGGCTGGTTGATCGAAGCCCAGACCCGCAACCACATCACGCCGGCGTCACCGGCGCTGGTCGAACTGCAAAAGAAGTTCCAGGCCAACGGCGCCTGATTCACCTCATCGTATTCAACACGCCGCCGCATCGCGCGACGGCCGTTCAAGGTAGTCGCGCATGAATCGTCTTTTTTCCACCAAAGCCCTGGCATCGTTGTGCCTGGCAGGGGCACTCGCGTCAGGTGCGAGCCTGGCTCGGGCCGATGCCACGCTGGACAAGATCGAGCAACGCCACGTCATCAACATCGGGGTGATGCTCAGTGGTCCGCCGTTCGGCACCATCGATCCGAAGACCGGCGAACACCAGGGTTACAACGTCGAACTGGCCAAGGGCGTGGCCAAGGCGCTGGGCGTCGAGGCCAACACTGTCTCGGTGCTGGCGCCCAACCGCGTACAGTTCCTGCAGCAGGGCAAGGTCGACATCCTCATCGCCAACATGCAATTCACCGAAGAGCGCGGCGAGATTCTCGATTATGTGCCCACGCCTTATGAAGAGGTCGGCGGCGCAGCATTGATTCGCAAAGGCTCAGGTATCACCCAGTGGGCCGACCTCAAGGGCAAGCCGGTGTGTGTGTCCCAGGGTAGCAACTTCATCAAGCCGTTGCAGGAAACCTACGGTGCGCAGATCAAGGCGTTCCGCAGCCAGTCCGAATCGTTGTTGTCGCTGCGCGGCAATGGCTGCGTGGCAGCGGTGCATGTAAGCCCGACCATGCACGCCTTGTTGAGCGATGCCGAGTGGGCTGGTTATGAGATCCCGTTGCCAGGTGATCTGATCCCGTCCAACTCGGTGATCTGGTTGCGCAAAGGCGAGCACGATACTCAGGCGAAACTCGATGCGATCGTGCGCGACTGGCACCGCAGTGGCTGGCTGATCGAACTTGGCGAGCGTACGGGCATGGCGCCGTCCCAGGCTTTGCGTCACTTGCACGAGCAATATCGCAACGCCTCGCCGCTGGCGGTGCTCAAATGAGTCAGCAGTTGTTCACGGTCTTGCAGCAGTTGCTCGGCGCCAGTCATGTACAGAGCGGCGAAGAGGCCGCGCCGTACCTGACCGATAAACAGGGTCGCTACATCGGCCAGGTCATTGCCGCCGTACACCCGGCCAACACCGAGGAGGTCGCGGCGGTGGTCCGTGCCTGCGTGGCCGTTGACACCCCCGTGGTAGTGCAGGGCGGCAATACCGGGTTGATGGGCGGCGCAACGCCGGATGCCAGTGGCCGAGCCGTCTTGTTGTTGCTCGATCGCTTGAACCGGGTGCGGGCCGTGGACACCGACAACGACACCCTGACGGTTGAAGCGGGCTGCATCCTGCAGACCGTTCAGGACGTTGCACGCAGCGCCGGTCGCCTGTTTCCCCTGAGCCTGGGCGCCGAAGGCAGCTGCACGATTGGTGGCAATCTCGGCACCAATGCCGGCGGCACCGCCGTGCTGCGCTACGGCAATGCTCGCGAACTGACGCTGGGGCTGGAGGTGGTCACTGCCGAGGGTGAAATCTGGAACGGCCTGCGCGGTTTACGCAAGGACAATTCCGGCTACGACCTGCGCGACCTGTACATCGGCAGCGAAGGCACCCTCGGCATCATCACCGCGGCGACCCTGAAACTGTTTCCGTTGCCCAAGGCTCAAGTCACGGCGCTGCTGGCCTTCGACTCGCTGGCGCAGGCGGTGCGATGCCTGTCCCATGCCCGCGCCGGATTTGGCGCCGGACTCACCGCCTTCGAATTGCTCAGCGCCGATTGCCTGGCGCTGTTGCGCGAACAGTTTCCGGAGGGGCCACAACCGTTCGCGGGTGTCAGCCAACCCTGGTTCGCGCTTTTGGAACTGTCGGATAACCACAGCGAAAGTCACGCCCGCCAGGCCATTGAAACAGTGCTCGGCGAAGCGTTCGAACAGGATTTTCTGGTCAATGCGCTGATCGCTGAAAGCCTCCCACAAAGCGACGCACTGTGGCTTTTGCGAGAAAACATGAGCGAGGCGCAGAAACGTTCTGGTCGCAACATGAAGCATGACATTTCGGTGCCGATTTCCCGAGTCGTGGAGTTCGTCGCCGCCACGGATGCGCTGTTGCAGGTGCATTTTCCCGGTGTCCGTCACTACACGTTCGGCCACCTGGGCGATGGCAACCTGCACTACAACGTCGCGCATCCACTGGATTCGACGGTGGATGCGCACATGGCCAATTACGCGGCACTCAGTCTGCTGGTGCATGACAGTGCCCATGCCCACGGCGGTTCCATCAGTGCCGAACACGGTATCGGCCAGCGCAAAGTGGGCATGCTGGAACGCTTTAAAAGCTCGGTGGAGCTGGATCTGATGCGACGCATCAAGCATGCACTGGACCCGAAAAACCTGCTCAATCCGGGCAAAGTCGTGGAGGTGATCCAGCCATGACACTCAGTCTTTCCAAGCGCGTGCAACGCGTCTCTCTGTCGGCCAACGCGGCGGCCAAATCCCGCGCCACAGAGCTGCGGGACGCCGGCCACGACATTCTCGACCTGACTACCGGCGAGCCGGATTTCGATACCCCCGAACACATCAAGCGAGCCGCCTGTGCCGCCATCGCTGGCGGTGCTACGAAATACACGCCAACGCCCGGTGTGAAAGCCTTGCGCCTGGCTGTGCAGCGCAAGCTCCAGCGCGAGAACCGTCTGGATTATTCGCTGGCCTCCATCGTGATTGCCAACGGCGCCAAGCAGATCATCTTCAATGCCTTCGCCGCGACCCTCGATGACGGCGATGAAGTGCTGGTGCCGACACCGTACTGGCCGTCGTTTCCGGACAGCGTGCGTTTCAATGGCGGTGAACCGGTGTTCATCGCGTGCGGACTTGAGCAGGGCTGCAAGCTCACAGCCACGCAGCTTGAACAACACATCGGTGAGCGCACGCGCTGGCTGATCCTCAACGGTCCCGGCAACCCCAGCGGTGCGGTGTACAGCGCGGCCGAGTTGCAGGCCCTCGCCGAGGTGCTGCGCCGTCATCCTCAGGTGCTGGTGCTGTTGGACGAGCTCTACGAACACATCCGTTTTGACGGTCAGCCGGCGCAGAGTCTGCTGAATGTCGCGCCGGATCTGCATGCGCGTTGCCTGCTGGTTGGCGGTGTCTCCAAGACGTACGCCATGACCGGCTGGCGCATCGGTTTCGGCGCCGGGCCGCAGGTGCTCACGAACGCGATGGCCGTCGTGCAGTCGCAATCCACTTCTGGAGCCTCCTCGGTCGGGCAGGCCGCCGCGTTGGCAGCCTTTGAAGGCGGGCTGGATTTCTTGCCGGAGCAGGTCGCGGCTTATCAACTGAGGCGGGATTTGCTGGTGAGGACTTTGCGCGATGTCGATGGCCTCGAAGTGCTTGAGCCCCAGGGCGGTTTCTTCGTGTTCATCCGCTGCGCCGGTTTGCTGGGGCACTATCGTCCGGACGGCGCACGACTCGATAGCGACGCCGATGTGGTGGCGTATTTGCTGGAGCAGGGTGTGGCTGGCGTGGCGGGCAGTGCCTATGGCTTGTCGCCGTGGTTTCGCCTGTCCATTGCCACCGCGACCGACAGCGTCGTTGAAGCGGGACGCCGAATCGCTCGGGCCTGTGCGAATTTGCGGGGCGCAGCATGAGTCATTGGCTGGAACTTTTCGTCCACTGGACCGCGGGATTTGGCCTGAACTACAGCTTTCTGTTGGATGCTTACCAGCGCGGCAGCCTGGAGCAGGGAGCGCTGACCACGGTGTTGTTGTGCCTGTTCACCATTGTCGGCAGTTTGCTCGCCGGTGTCGGACTGGCGGCGATGCTGACCAGCGCAAGCCCGTGGCTGGCGAAACCTGCACGGTTTTTCGTCGAAGTCACGCGCAACACGCCGACATTGGTGCAGCTGTATTGCGCCTTCCTGGTGTTGAACATGTTGCTGACCCAGGCCGTCGGTGCCGCGAATCCGCTGACGCCATTCGCCTGGGTGGTGATCGTCATCTCGCTGCACAAGGGCGCCTTCCACGCCGAGGCCTTGCGCGCCGGTATCGAAGCCGTGCCGGCGGTGACACTCGAAGCGGCCAGTTCGCTGGCGTTCAGCCGCCGTCAGTTGTTGTGGAACGTGCAATTACCCCTGGCTCTGCGCTTTGCATTGCCATCGCTGATCAACAACCTGATCGACCTGGTGAAGATGACTGCCGTCGCCTCGGCGATTGCCGTCGGCGACATCACCTATGCGTCGATCATGATCTGGACCCAGAGCGATAACGTGCTGGAGTTGATGATCCTGATCCTGAGCTTTTTCGGTCTGCTGAGTTTTATCGTCAACTGTGTGGGGCGCTACCTCGAAGCGCGCCTGAGGATGCCCGGCTATGGCCATTGAATCGTCCGTCACCGCGCCGCAGGCCTGGCCGCGTCGGCATGTCGGCAAGGTGTTGCTGATCGGCGCCGTGCTCTGGCTGCTGTGGTTCACCCCGCACAGCCCGGTGTTGAAGGCGCTAATGCAATGGTCTCCGGCCCTGGCCGCGGGCTTTGGCCAGAACATTCTGATCAGTCTTGTCGCCATCGCCCTGGGATCGGTACTGGGGTTGCTGGTGGGTGCTTTGGCGTTGTCACCCTTGCGTGTGCTGCGTTTGCCGGCACGGATCTGGGTGCAGATTTTTCGCAACGCGCCGTGGCTGGTATTGATCTATTTCACCACCTATGTGTTCCCGTTCGAGATCCACGTCGGCAGCGCCTACATCTCGTTCCCGGACTGGGTCAAGGTGACGATTGGCCTGGCGTTGCCGGCCAGTGCCAATGTCGCGGAAATCTTCCGCGGCGCCATCGCCTCGATCCCGAGCACGCAATGGGAAGCGGCCCGTTCGCTGGCCTTTACCCGTGGCCAGATTTTCCGCTCGATCATCCTGCCGCAGTGCTTCAAACGGATGTTGCCGCCGTGGATGAACCTGTATGCGGTGATCACCATGGGCACTGCGCTGGCCTCGCTGGTGGGGGTGCATGACGTGATCGACACCGCACAGATCGCCAGCAACACCGTGAACATGACCGGCTTCACCGTGGTGATTTATCTCAGTCTGCTGGTGCTGTTCTTCGCTTATTGCTACCCGATTTCCCGTCTCACCCAACGCCTGGAGCGACGTTATGCCTTCTACTGAAACCGTCGCCGAGCCTCTGGTCAGCCTGCGCGACCTGCACCTGTCGTTCGGCAGCAACCCGGTGCTCAAAGGCATCGATCTCGATGTGCGCCGTGGTCAGGCGGTGTCGATCATCGGTCCGTCCGGCTCTGGTAAGTCGACGATTCTGCGCTGCATTACCGGGCTGTTGCGGCCCCAGCACGGCACTATCCGTGTCGGTACCACCGAGGTTCACACCCTGGCCCAGGAAGCCCAACGCATTGAATTGCGCAAGCGAGTGGGATTTGTCTTTCAGCAGTACAACCTGTTCCCGCATCTGTCGGTGCTCGAAAACCTGGTGATTGCGCCGCGCAAGGTGTTGGGGCGCAGCCGCCAGGAGGCGGAAAAAGAGGCACGTGCGCTGCTGGCCAAAGTGCGCATGGAGCACAAGGCCGATGCTTATCCGGGCCAACTGTCCGGTGGCCAGCAACAGCGCGTGGCGATTGCGCGGGCGCTGGCGATGCGCCCGGAGTTGATCCTGTTCGATGAAGTGACCTCGGCCCTTGACCCGGAAACCGTCGGAGAGGTGCTGACGGTGATTCGCGAATTGACCGAAGAAGGCATGACCTGTGTGCTGGTCACCCACGAGATGCGTTTCGCCGAAGAAATCAGCGACATCGTCTATTTCACCGAAAACGGCGTGATCGTCGAACACGGCAGCGCCAAACAAATTTTCCAGCACCCGTCCAGCGAGCGTACGCGGGAATTCCTGCGTCATGCCCTGGGGGATCCGGGTCGCCGTCCCGTCATCGCCGACGACCCCTACCTGTTGACCAACCTGGGTCGCTACAGCCTGTCCGTTTAATACCGAGGAGCCTGTTCATGAGTACCGATAACCGTACCGCTGTCATCGAGGATTTCCTGAAGAAAATCCGCGTCATCAATCAACGGGGCGTCGACCGCGCCGCGCTGGTGGAAATCGTCGCCCTGCTCGAAACCCTGGCCGAGCGCCGCGACCTGTTTAACTTCGACGCGTTTCCCGCGCCCGTGCCGGGGCAGGGCAGCACGGCGTTCCGCTACCGTCTCAATGACGACGGCGACACGCCGACGCTGTACCTGAATTCGCTGTTGCCAGGCAAAAGCACGATCGCGCATAACCACGAAACCTGGGCGATCATCAGTGCCGTCGAAGGGCAGGAAATCAACTACGTTTACAGCCGTGACGATGAGGGTCGCGAGCCTGGCTTCACCACGTTGCACCTGGAAAAGGAAGTGGTCGTGCAACCCGGCACATCGATCTCGTTTCTCGGTGAAGACCTGCACGGCATTCGTGTCGAAGGTGAGCAAGCGACCCTGCATTTCCACCTCTACGGCCTGCCGCTGGAATCCCTCAACGGCCGCTACGGTGTGGAAGAAGACGGGCGCATCCTCAATTACAACGCCTCGCAAATGGCGCCGTCGATCAAGGCTTACGCATGATCGACCTTTACTACTGGCCCACAGGTAATGGCTTGAAAATCGGCATCCTGGTCGAAGAGCTCGGCCTGGATTACCGCGTGCTGCCGATCAATATCCGCGAGGGCGAACAGAAAAATGCGGCGTTCCAGCGGATCAGCGCCAATGGGCGAATTCCGGCGATAGTCGACCATGCGCCTGAGGGCTTGAGCGAACCGCTGAGCCTGTTCGAGTCTGGAGCGATCCTCAATTACCTGGCCGACAAGGCGGGGCGTTTTCTGCCGCCGGCGGGCAGTGTCGAGCGGCAGAAAGTCCAGGAATGGCTGTTCTGGCAGGTGGGGCATATCACCCCGTACCTGAGCCAGTTGCAGCTGTTCAAAGAGAAGGCGCCGCAACCGTTGCCGTTCGCTCTGGACCTGCTCAATGCCGAAGCGACGCGGCTGTATACAGTGCTGGAAACGCGTCTGTCTGAAGTGCCGTACGTAGCGGGCGAATACTCCATCGCCGACATGGCGATCTTTCCGTGGATTCAGCCGCAGCGACAAGGGCAGGACCTGGCGGACTTCCCGCACATCCATGCCTGGCGCGAACGCCTCAAGGCGCGGCCGGCCGTTCAGCGTGCCTATGCGAAGGGCCGCGATGTCGCGGCCAGCGAGCGCTCTCTGGCGCTTCAATAATTTCTATCAAGCGGGACTTCCATGAGCCAGACCGTAACCCCAGGGCAATTGCAGCAGTGGCTGTTCGACGGGCAGGAAATTGCCCTTTTTGATGTGCGCGAGCACGGACAGTATGGCGAAGCCCATCTGTTCTTCGGGGTAAACCTGCCCTATAGCCGACTGGAGCTGGAGGTCTGGCGTCTGGCGCCGAACCCGAAGGTTCGTTTGGTGATTTACGATCAGAACGGTGGAGATATCGCGGCACGTTCCGCCGAGCGCCTGCAAGCGTTGGGCTACGAGCACGTACACGTTCTCGAGGGCGGTGCCGATGGCTGGCAGGCCGCTGGTTTGCAACTGTTTGCCGGGGTGCATGTGCCGTCCAAGGCCTTTGGCGAGTTGGTGGAAGAAACCAGCCACACGCCGCATGTGACGGCGCAACAACTGGCCGAATGGCAGGCCCGGGGCGAGCCGTTGGTGGTGCTGGACGGCAGGCCGTTCGATGAATACCGCAAGATGACCATTCCCGGTTCAGTCTGCTGCCCGAACGGCGAACTGGGCTATCGCCTGCAGGATCTGGTGCCGGACGAGCACACGCCTGTCGTGGTCAATTGCGCAGGGCGAACCCGCAGCATTATTGGCGCCCAGACCTTGATCAATCTGGGAGTGAAGAACCCGGTCTACGCCCTGGAAAACGGCACGCAAGGCTGGTATCTGGAAGACTTCCAGCTGGAGCATGGCAGCACCCGTCGCTATGCCGATGACGTGTCATCGAAAGCCTTGGCACAACAGCGTCTTGCCGCGCAAAAGCTGGCCGAACAGGCTGGGGCAAAAACCGTACTGGCCGCGCAGGTCGAGCAGTGGGCCGCGGATGTTACGCGCAGCCTGTTCCTATGCGATGTGCGTACAGCCGAAGAATTTGCCGCCGGCAGCCTGCCTGGTGCGCAACATACACCGGGTGGCCAGTTGATTCAGTCAACCGATCTGTATATCGGCGTGCGACAGGCACGGCTGGTGTTGATCGACAGCGATGGCGTTCGCGCACCGATTGTTGCCAGTTGGCTTCGGCAGCTGGGGCATGAGGCCTATGTGCTGGCAGGGGGGGTGAGCAGTGGCTTGGCGTTGCCCGCGTATCAGGCACCTGCATACCAAGCGTTGCCCGTGATATCGGCGAAGTCCCTGAGCGATGCTCTCAAGGACGATACGCTGGTAGTCATTGATCTGCGTCCGAGCATGAGCTATCGCAAAGCCCACATTGCCGGTTCACGCTGGTCGATCCGTTCGTTGCTGGCAAGCGATGTGGCTGGCGATCAGCGACCATTGGTGTTGCTGGCCGATGACCCGCGCCTCGCCGCTTTCGCAGCGCAGGTGTTGCCGGACACTCAGCGCGCACATGCTCGCTTGTTGGAGGGTGGTCTCGACGCCTGGCGTGCGGCGGGGTTCGCCGTGCAAGAGGACGCCAACACACCGCCTGATCATCAGTGTATCGATTTTCTGTTCTTTACCCATGATCGCCACTCTGGCAACAAGGACGCCGCGCGCCAGTACCTGGCGTGGGAAATAGGCCTGTTGGCGCAGATGAGCGCAAACGAAATCGCCAGCCTCAAGCCGCTGCGCGTGCAGCCTCAAGCCACCCTCGATGCACGGGTCCGTACGCGCCTGGTACATGCAGCGAGGACGGAAAAGGGCCAGGGCGGGCGGGGCGTCAACGTTCCGGTCAGCCGGTTGAGTACGGTGATTTTCGACAACTTGACGCAAATGCGCGACGCCCGTGCTCGCCGTGATACCGAGCGCGTTCTGAGTTATGGCGCCCGGGGCAACCCGACGGCGTTTGCCCTGGAAGATATGGTGACGGAGCTGGAGGGCGGTTACCGTACCCGCCTGTTCGGTACCGGGCTGGCGGCGGTGGCACAGACGTTCCTTGCGTACCTGCGGCCCGGCGACCATGTGCTGATCACCGACGCGGTATACGCTCCCGTGCGGCGTCTGGCACGGGACCTGCTTGAGCCGTTCGGAATCCAGGTCAATTACTTCGCGCCGGACGGCAGCGACTTGCAGGCGCAACTGCAAGCCAACACGAAAATGGTCTACACCGAAGTACCCGGTTCATTGCTGTATGAACTCGGCGACTTGCCGGCCATCGCGGCGCTGTGTAAACCACGGGACATCCTGTTAGCCGTGGACAACACCTGGGGCTCGGGCTATCTGTATCGACCACTGGCACTGGGCGCGGACATCTCAATCATGGCGTTGACCAAGTACCTGTGCGGTCACAGTGATGTGGTCATGGGCAGCGTCTGCACCCGGCAAGACGTCTGGCAGCCACTGGCATCCATGAGCGATACCGTTGGCATTGCCGTCAGTCCCGACGACGCCTATCTGGTGCTGCGCGGCGCACGTACCCTGGCGGCACGCATGGAGGTGCACGAACGCCAGGCCCTGGATATCGCTCACTGGCTGCAAGCACAGCCGCAGGTGAAACGGGTCTTCCACCCGGCGTTGCCCGATCATCCCAATCACGCACTGTGGCGGCGGGACTTCGCTGGCAGCAACGGATTGCTGTCCTTCGAACTGCGAAATGATGAGGTCACCGGCGTCGAGCGCTTCATCGATGCGCTGCAGGTATTCGGTCTGGGGGCTTCCTGGGGAGGCTACGAAAGCCTCGTTACGGTTGCTGACCCATCGGATCGCAATAGCGTCTCGGATCGCCAATTGAATCCGGTCTTGCGGTTACACATTGGACTCGAGGATGTCGGGGCGTTGATTGAGGATCTGCAAAGGGGATTTGCCGCTCTGGGGTAAACCCGCCAAGGCGAACAAGCGCTCGTTTCAACGGGCGCGTGGGGATTTGAACACCCCGCTGAGGACAAAGGCATAGCGTTCCGGCCGGATGAAAAACCTGGTGCGGTCGCAGCAGCGGCCGTTGGCGAAGTACGAAGTGCGCTCCATGACTAACAGTGCTGCACCGCGTTTGATGTGCAGGGCATTAGCCAGGGTTTTGTCGGCTTCCTGCGCGCGGATCGCCAGGTCGGCGCGAGTGACCGCCATGCCGGTGATCGACTCCAGAACCGAGTAAATCGGTTGGTGCTCGACATCGGTCCACACCACGTTGGCCAGTTCAGCCGGCAAATAGCTGCGCCCGAGTGCGATGGGGTCGTCGTCGACAAAATGCAGTCGTTCCAGTAGCAGGCAATCATCCGAGGCTTCAAACAACCCACGCATATCCTCCGGTACTGGCTGCAACGCGTGATTGATGACGCGCATGCTCGGTTTGAGCCCTTGCAGCAACAAGGCTTCATGAAAGCTGCGCAACGCATCCAGCCCATGTCGAACCTGCTTGGCCGCCACGAAGGTGCCTTTGCCTTGCTTGCGTTCCACCACTCCGTCATCGCAAAGCTTGCCCACCGCCAGACGCACCGTAACGCGACTCACCGCAAAGCGTTCGCCCAACTCCGCTTCTGACGGCAGTTTGCCGGTGGGCTCGAAGTCGCCGCGCTGGATGCCATCAGCCGCAACAGCATGAATGAAGAAACCCTGCGTATCTGGGCCGAGCTGGGTCAGACGGTGCTGTTCATTACAGAAGAACGATTTATAAGGCTACTGAACTGAGTAGCTGGATGGGTCGCTACAGTAGGAGCAGATTCAGGCCGCCCTCTAGTTATCCAAGAAGTCAGTGAGTATTGTCCAGACCGGACGCTGCCGTCCGGCTGGCTATCGGTAGAAGCAAATGGCACAGCCCGGAATCACGCTTTCTTGGCCCTTGATATTCCCCAAAAACGAGTCCAGAATTAAGTCTTTTCCTGCTTCGGCAAGAAAAGAAACCCCTTAGATTTCAATGGGTCGGACGCCAGATGCGAGTCTCGTTTCCCGCTCCAAAATTTAAAAAAAGCCACTCATTTGAGTGGCTTTTTTTTTGTGCCTTTGCCCCACTTGGAACATTTGAATACAGGACTCGGGCCCGTTGTGCATAACATCGCCGAGTCGTGCAGTTGTAGTTTCAGGCAAGGCCGACACTTGCCGAGGGCCTGGTACGTTTGACCCCCATCATGCGGTATGACCACCGAGCACTTCAGCCACCCAGTCGGCAATGTACTGACCGGCATTGATGCTGTTATCAAAACTTGAATGCTGCACACCCCCTTCGCGTTCGGTGAAGATTTTCAGCTCGCGCTTTGGACTGTTCACCAGTTGCTCATAGGTTCGGTGTGCCCACTTAAGCGGAATCTGCGAGTCCTTTTCACCGTGGGTGACCAGGAAGGGCACCTTGATGCGATCCAGGATGCCGTCCAGATGGACGTTCTCTGCGATGGTCATGAATTCGTCCGTATCCTTTGCGCCCCATACCCACGACACATGCGACCAGTAATGCGGCACCGGGAAGCTGCCTTCCTTTTCCATGCGACGCTTCTGCACATCACGCCAGTCATGGTTGGCCCCCCACACTACGCCGCAAGCGAAGCGCGGTTCGAAGGCGACCGCGCGCGGGCAGTAATAGCCGCCGAGGGATACGCCTTCCAGGCCAATACGTTTGGCGTCGATATCGTCGCGGGTTTCCAGCCAGTCCACCACGCGGCTGGCCCAATGCTCGCTGTCGAAACGCGCCGTCAGGTGATGCAGGCGCAGTGCTTCGCCCGTGCCGGGTTGGTCGATGACCAACGACGACACGCCACGTTTGGCCAGCCAGGTGGGCAGGCCGACGCGGTATTTCATTTCTTTGGTGGAATCCAGTCCATTGACCTGCACCAGAATCGGCGCCGGGCCGCTGACGCCTTCGGCACGAACCAGCAGACCGGAAAGGTGTTTGCCTTCGTAAGGGATCTCAACGCGCTCGCAGTTTTCTCGCGCCAGCTCGATACCGCGTTGGAAGGTGTGCAGAAAGCGTTGGTACAGCTGCGTGCGGCCAGGAGCACCGTGGGCCTGCAGGCGTTCGCAGCTCAGGTAATAGGTGGCGGCGCGGTTGTATTTTTCGCCGGCTGACAACATTCGGCCTTTGGCTTCGTCTTCTTCAGCCAGGCCGCACAGCTTGTCGGCCATGTTCGCCCAGGTTTCACGGAAGGCCTTGCTGCCGGCGGCGTCCGGCTGCTTGGCGGCTTCTTGCAGTGGCGCACACATCTCTTCGATTTCGCCGATGCGGGCGCCCATTTCAATGGCCAGATCGACGGAGAGATTCCATACGTAGTTGGTCGGGAAGTAGCGAAACATGAGGGTAATTGTCCTTGTGCAAGCAAAGGCAGACGGCCAGGTCTTGAGCGGTGATCGCCGGACCTGGCGGTTCGAAGCAGGCTAAGGGGAGGCCCATTGTTTGGCTAATCGCGAGTCAGGATGGGAGGTATTGCGAACGCAGATAGAACGTATGCGCGCCGTCGACCCGAGGGTCTCTACTCGCCCTTCAAGCAGCCACTACTGCTCCAACTCGTTGATGATTTGACTGATCTTCGCCCGCAGCCAACGGTGCATCGGATCCCCCTCCATGGTCCGGTGCCATAGCATGAACTCACGCATCACCGGGATCTTCACCGGGGGTTGCACGATGCGCAGCGGCAGGTAGTCGGCATAGAGCCTGGCCATGCGCTGGAGCATGGTGGCCACGCGTTGGGTGCCGACGATCAACTGCGGCAAGGTGTTGAAGTCGTGGGTCACCACTTCCATGCGACGCGTGAAACCGTACTGGCTCATCAGCCATTCTTCGACGCTCAACTGCCGGTTGCGGCCGAAAATCACCGAGACATGGCCCATCTCGATGTACTGATCGAGGGTGATGCTGTCGCCCACTTGGGTGTTGCCGTCCCACACCACGCAAACATGCTCTTCTTCGAACAGCAGTTGCGATGGGTGGCCTTCGATCAGGTAGCGCTCGGGCACGATCATCATGTCGGCCTCGCCGCGCATCAGCAGCTCGGTGGAGGCATCGCCAGGGCCCAGCAGTTCGAAGGTAATGTGCGGGGCTTCCAGGGAGATCTTCTGGATCACCCGGGCAAACAGAACGCTGATCAGATAGTCCGACGTGATCAGGCGAAAATGGCGCTTGCTGGTGGCGGGGTCGAACACCGGTTTGGCGGTGATCGAGGACTGGATCGTCAGCAGTACCTGGCGCACGGGCGCCGCCAGTTCGCGGGCGTAGGGCGTGGGTTGCATCTTGCGCCCGACCTGCGCCAGCAGTTCGTCTTCGAAGTAGAGGCGCAGCCTGCCCAGTACGCCGCTGGTGGCGGATTGGGTCATGTGCAGGCGTTCGGCGGCGCGTGTGATGTTCTGCTCTTCCAGTAACACATCCAGCGCCACCAGGAGGTTGAGATCCAAGTGGTTAAAACGCATGGCGGTCTCGATTCTTGTATTTATTTTGTAAATACCTTCCGACCTTCCTATCGCGCCGTCAAGCCCCCTGACGAGGGGCGTCGGCCTGTGTCTTTGGGTTTTTCCCCGTCATTGGGTGCTGCGCGACCAGGTATTGCGTTTGCCGATAGGTCGCATCCCGACAAGCGATTAGTCAGTACGTTTTTGCCACTTCAGTATCGGCCCACAGTCGGTTGGCCGTGACGCTCTATCGACTCCACAACCAGCATCAGCAGCGCACTGCCAGGCATTGCTGTCCGGCCCGTGTGCTGAATAATTCAAATGGAGTGGTAACAATGAACATCATTGGCCTTGATGCCTTGATTTTTGGCGTCGACGACATTCAAGCCTGTACCCATTGCCTGCGTGACTATGGCCTGCAACCTGTCGATGTCGACAGCGAGGGCGGCCGTTTTGAAGCCCTCGACGGCACGGCCGTGATTATCCGTCGTGCTGACGATGCCCGTCTGCCGGCGGCCATCGGGCCGGCGCCCTCGATTCGTGAAACCATTTATGGCGTGGCCAGCGTCGCTGATCTTGAGGCCATCGCCGATGAGTTGGGGCGCGATCGCCTGGTGACCCGTGGCGCGGATGGTTCGGTGCACAGTGTGGACGATATGGGGTTTGCCCTGGGTTTCCAGATCAGTGTACGGCGCCCCTACAGCGCGCCAGCCGACCTGACCAATGCGCCGGGCCATGCTCCCCAGCGTCCGTTCAACCAACCGGGCATCACCCCCGACATGCAGGCCCTGCCACGCACCCTGTCCCACGTGGTGTATTTCGTGCCGGATGCGGCCAAGGCCGAGGCCTTTTACAAACGCCTGGGCTTCACGACCACCGACACCTTCGTGGGCGCCGGCCCGTTCATGCGTCCAGCCGGTTCCGATGACCACCATTGCCTGTTCATGATCCAGACGCCACCGCACATGAAGGGTTGCGAGCACTTCACCTTTCACATGGGCAGCGGCACGGAAGTGCTGCTGGCCGGGCGCCGTTTCGAACAGCAAGGCTGGACCAGCTTCTGGGGGCCGGGCCGTCACCTCTTCGGCTCCAACTGGTTCTGGTACTTCAACAGCCCGCTGGGCTGCCACATCGAATACGACGCCGACATGGACAAGCACGATGACGCCTGGCAAGCGCGTCAGGCGCCGTTGTCGGCGGATAACTCGCAGTTGTTCCTGTTCACGTCCCGGGAAAAATGGTTCCCCAGCGGCCCGCCGCCCAAGCAGGCCTGAGTGCGGATTTCGTCCATGAGTCACGACGTGATTGCGCTATGTCGCCTGGATGAACTGCTCGAAGGGCAGGCCCGCGGGTTCGATCCCCTGGGCACGGGAAAGGACAGCGTGTTTGCGCTGCGCCATGGCGGCGAGGTGCGGGTTTATCGCAACAGTTGCCCGCACCTGGAGGTGCGCCTGGAGTACCGCAAGGACCGTTTTCTCAGCGTCGATGGCAGCCAGATTGTCTGTTACGCCCACGGTGCCCGCTTCCTTCCGGACAGTGGCCTGTGCGTCTACGGGCCGTGTCTGGGCGAGCACCTGACGGCTTTGAAATGGCAGGCGCAGGCCGATTGGCTGGTGCTTGAAGCGGGTCAATTGGAGGCGTGTGCACCTGAGTCAACGTATCGCGGTTGCTGATACATCGTATCCCTACATGCGATTAGTCAAACGCCTGCTTTGCCGAGAAAGTGAGCACAACGCGCTAGCGAATGCGTGCAGAAACAGCCGGTAGTGAGGCTTCGGATCGCTCCGGCAGAACGCTTGCGTGAATAACAAGAATAAGAGTGAGACAAGCATGAACGCAGTGAAAAAGGTGCTTATCGTCGGTGGTGGTATCGGTGGATTGTGCGCCGCAATCGCGTTGCGTCGCCAGGCTATCGAAGTCGACCTGGTCGAGCTCAAGACGCAGTGGACAGTCTACGGTGTCGGCATCATCCAGCAGAGCAACGTTGTGCGTGAGATGGCCAAGTTGGGTGTGTTGGACGGTTACCTGGACGCTGCCTACGCGTTTGAGGATGTGACCATCAATACCACGGCCGGTGAACAGCTGGCGCGAATTCCCGGCCAACGCCTGGCGGGCCCCGAGTATCCGGCCAATGTCGGCATCTCGCGCCTGGCCCTGCATCAAGTCCTCAGCGAAACCACGATTGCCCTGGGTGCTTCGATTCGCCTGGGCCTGAGCGTGCAAAGCCTGGAGCAGGTGGACGAGGGCGTTGATGTGCTGCTCACCGATGGCAGTCGCGATTGTTACGATCTGGTGGTAGGCGCCGATGGCCTGTACTCGCGAATACGCGGTTTGCTGTTCGGTGAGCAGTACCGGCCGCGTTTCACCGGCCAGTCGGTGTGGCGCTACAACTTCCCACGCGCGGCTGGAATCGATCACCTGGCGACCTTCCAAGGCCCCGCCGGCAATGCCGGGCTGGTGCCGCTGGGACGCGACCAGATGTACCTGTTCGTCACCTCTCATGAACCCGCCAACCCGAGGATTGATGCCGCCACGCTGGCGACCCAGATGCGCCAGCGCCTGAGCGGTTTCACCGGGCTGATCGGTGAACTGCGCGAGCAGATCCTCGACAGCGAACAGGTGGTCTACAAGCCGCTGGAGGTGGTGTTCGTCAGCGAGCCCTGGTACCGCGGCCGTGTCGTGCTGATTGGCGACGCGGTGCACGCCACGACGCCGCACCTGGGCCAGGGCGCTGGCATGGCCATTGAAGATGCCGTGGTGCTCGGCGAAGAGCTGGTCGCCGACGGCAGCGTCGAACAGCAGCTCGAACGCTTCATGGCGCGCCGATACGAGCGCTGCAAATTCATCAGCGAAAGCTCGGTGCTGGCCGGTGACAAGGAAATGACCCACGACAGCGGCTTCGACCGGATCGGCCTGGTCAGGCGGATGCTCGAGGTCACGGCAGAGCCCATCTAAGGCCCGGCAAGACCGAATTCGCGCTCCCACGGATGCTTTATGCCTGTGCAGGCTTGGCCCGGTTCGTCCGTGGGCGCTGTTTCACCTGAAGAACTGACATACAAAAACAATAAAGAGGGTTACTTCGATGGCTACTCGTAAGATCGCTGCGTCGCGGCGCGTCCCCTTTACCCTGACCCTCGCGGCCAGCCTGGGACTCGGCGCCACGGCCGCCCAGGCATTTCAGATCGATACCGGCAATCCCGATCTCAGCTTGCGTTGGGACAATACGCTCAAGTACAGCGCGGCCTGGCGCCTGAAGGACCCCAGCAGCAAGCTCAGCGAGGGGCAGACGGCGCTGAACCAGAACGACGGCGATCACAACTTCAAAAAGGGGCTGATTTCCGATCGCCTGGATATCCTTTCCGAACTGGACATCGGTTATCGCGACTTCGGCGCGCGGGTGAGCGGTGCAGCCTGGTACGACACCGTTTACCAGGAACGCAACGACAACCACGACGCGGCCAGTGCCAACCAGCGTTCGGTGGGCTTCGACGAGTTCACCAGTGACACGCGTCATCTGCATGGTGGCGATGGCGAACTGCTGGATGCCTTTGTCTACTGGAACGGTACCCTGGCCGACCGTGCCTTATCGGTTCGCGCGGGGCGCCACGGCCTTATCTGGGGCGAGAGCCTGTTCTTCGGTAGTAACGGCATCGCCGGTGCCATGGCGCCGGTGGACGTGGTCAAGGCGCAATCGGTGCCCAACACTCAGTTCAAGGAAATCACCCGGCCCGTCAACCAGCTCTCGACCGCCTACCAACTGACCGACAGTGTGTCATTGGGCGCCTTCTACCAACTGGAGTGGGAGGCCACCCGCTTGCCGGGCGCCGGCAGCTATTTCTCCACCAGCGATACCATCGGCGAGGGCAATGAACGGCTGATCACGGGCGGGCCGTTCCCGGATGTCCTTGGCGGTAATGCCAATAGCCCGGCGGCTTTTTTCCATGGCAAGGATAAGAAAGCCAGGGACTCCGGCCAGGGCGGCCTGCAGCTCAAGTTCAACACCGGGACGACGGATTACGGCCTGTACGCGCTGCAGTATCACGAGAAAACGCCCACGTTGTATTTGAAACCGAATGCCACCGGGCCGAACTTCAGTACCGGGCAAATCGGCGAGTATTCCTGGGTCTACCCGGAAGATATCCGTGTCCTGGGCGCCAGTTTCGCGACCTCCGTGGACGAGTACAGCTTTGCCGGCGAGGCATCGATGCGCTGGAACATGCCGCTGGTGTCCAACGCCCAGACCGTCCTGCCGGGCGTTGAGGCGGACAACAACGATAACGCCTTGTACGCGGTTGGCCGGACGGCCCATGTCAACCTCAACGTCCTGGCATCGCTGGGCCCTTCCTTCGTTTCCAATGAAGCCAACCTGACAGGGGAAGTGGCCTGGAACCGCCTGCTGGCCGTGACCCGGAACCGCGCAGCCCTCGACCCCAACGCCACCGACGATGGCCTGGGCTTGAAGCTGGTGTACACGCCCACCTATCGCCAGTTCTTCCCCGGCATCGATATCAGCGTGCCGCTGGGCATCAGCTATTTCCCCATGGGCAAGTCGGCGGTGATCAGCGGGTTTGGTCCCGATAGAGGAGGGGACATGAACATCGGCGTCTCCGCCACCTACCTGGACCAAGTGACCGTGGGGCTGACCTACACGCACTACTACGGTCCCGAGGACACCAGCCTCAACGCCGCCAGCCAGTTCACTTACAAGCAGTCGTTGAAGGACCGGGATTACCTGGCCTTCTCCGTCAAGACCACGTTCTAAGAGGATTCGCGCATGACCATTCAGTTCACTCTAAAGGCCTTGTGCTTGACCCTGCTGGCTGTTGCCGCGCCGATGACGCTGGCCGCCAGCGCCGAACAAGCCGCCGCACTGGGCAAGACCCTGACGCCCTTTGGTGCCGAGAAAGCAGGCAATGCCGATGGCAGCATTCCCGCCTGGGACGGCGGCTACACCAAGGTCGATCCGGCCTACGTTCCGGGGGGCAAGCGCAGCGATCCGTTTGCCGCGGACAAACCCTTGTACAGCATCACCGCGCAAAACGTGGCCAAGTACGCCGACAAGCTCAGCGACGGCACCAAGGAGCTGTTCAAGCGCTTCCCGGACACCTATCGCATCGATGTCTATCCGACCCGGCGCACGGCGGCCGCGCCGCAGTGGGTGTATGACAACACCTTCAAGAATGCGACCCGCGCCAAACTGGTCAACAGCAGCGCCGGCCTGATCCCCGACGGTGCCTATGGCGGGATCCCGTTTCCGATTCCACAGAACGGTACCGAAGCCATCTGGAACCACCTGCTGAACTGGCGCGGCACCTCGGTGGCGGGGCATTTCCGCCACTATCTGATGACGGCCGACGGCAACCAGGTGATGACCAGCGACGGTTTGTTGACCCAGGAAATGCCTTACTACTTCCAGGAAGGTGGCCCTGAAAACTACTCGGGCGACTACTGGCTGGTGCGCTTCGTCAATCTCGGCCCGGCGATTCGTGCCGGCGAACAGATCCTGGGGCGTGAGAACATCAACGGCGACAAATCCCAGGCCCATGTCTATCTGAGCGGCCAGCGCCGGGTGCGCACGTTGCCCAACGCCTGCTGCGATACACCGACGCCGTCCACCGCTGGCGTCATGTCGTTCGACGAGCTGAGCGTGTGGGGCGGGCGCACGGACCGGTTCGACTGGAAACTGGTGGGCAAGCAGGAAATGTATGTTCCCTACAACACCAACAAGGTGCAGGCCGCCGCCCAGCCGCAAGACCTGTTCGCCAAGCACCATCTGAATCCTGACTACGTGCGTTGGGAGTTGCACCGCGTCTGGGTCGTCGAGTCGACGTTGGCCGCCGGCAAGCGTCACCAACTGCCCAAAGGCCGCTACTACCTCGACGAAGACACCTGGCAAGCCCTGCTCGGTGACCGTTGGGATGCCAGCGGTCAACTGGCCAAGACCCTCTGGTCCCTGCCGTCCGTACTGCCCGACCTGCCTGGCCTGGTGCAACTGTCTTCGGGTTTTTATGACCTGACTTCGGGGGCGTGGTTTATCCAGAACGTCTACGCCGGATTGCCGGAACAGTATCGCGCGGTTGATCGCTACAAGGCCTCGGAGTTCTCGCCTGCGGCGATGGCCGGGCGCGGCGTGCGTTAAACCTGAACCGAGCGTGAAGGGCATGCCCGTCGGCATGTCCTTGGGGTACGAGTGTTTGTCCGAGGTAGGTTATGAACAGAATCAGTCAGGCGGGTGCTTTGCTCCTGGCCCTGTATTTGCCCTTCGTCACGAGCCAGTGTCTGGCGGGGCAGGCTGCGGTGGGCGTGCCGCTCAATACCCCGGCCATGCGGGTACCGGCTGCGCAGAACAGCGTATTGATCGACCTGGCGCGTGCCGGTACACGCCTGGTGGCCGTAGGCGAGCGTGGCCTGGTACTGCTCTCCGACGACAATGGACAAACCTGGCGCCAGGCGTCGGTGCCGGTCTCGGTCAGCCTGACGGCGGTACGCTTCGTTGATGCACAAAAGGGCTGGGCGGTCGGCCACGCGGGCGTGGTGCTGGCGACGCTGGATGGTGGCGAGCACTGGACGTTGCAGCTCGACGGCGTGCGCGTGGCGCAGCTGGAACTGGACGCCGCCAAGGCGGACCAGGCCACGGCTGGCGACCCGGATGCCGCACTGGTACGGATACAAAATGCCGAGCGTCTTGTCGCCGATGGTCCAGACAAACCTTTCCTGGCCCTGGAATTCGTCGATGCCCGCCGCGGGTTGATCGTCGGTGCCTACGGTTTGGCGCTGCTGACCACCGATGGTGGCGCCACCTGGCAGTCGCTCATGGGGCGTATCGCCAACCCGAACGGCTTGCACTTGTACGCCATCAGTCGGCAGGGCACACATTGGTTCCTGGCTGGCGAGCAGGGTTACCTGGCGCGTTCGGACGACGACGGGCTGTCGTTCAGTCAGCTGGACAGCCCCTACGAAGGCAGTTTCTTCACCCTGCAGAGCCGCGCCGATGGCGCACTGGTGGTCGCCGGCCTGAAGGGCAATGCCTTTGTCTCCCACGATGCCGGCGCAAGTTTCCAGCGCTTGTCAGTTCCCATACCCATCTCCTTCAACGACTCCATCCGCCTGGCCGACGGCCAGCTGCTGCTGGTCAACCAGGGCGGCACGCTGTTTCGCAACAGCGAGCAGACCGGGGCGGCGCTGCTGCCACTGGGCAACCCCTTGGGCAAGCCTGTTTCAAGTGTGATCGAGGCCGCCGATGGCAGCCTGATCGTTGCTGGTTTCACCGGGCTGCAGCGTCTTGCGCAGCCAGCCACTGCCGCTTCGGAGTGAGGTTATGACGTCTCCTGGTAATTTCCCCCAGTCCCCAGCCAATGCGTTCGAAGACTTCGATCCGCGTTCTGGCTCGGTGCTCGAACGAGCCCTGTTCAACCATCGCCTGTGGGTGTTGTTGCTGTGTCTGGCGACCACGTTGGTGCTGGGTTGGCAGTCCAGTCGTGTAGAGCTCAATGCCAGTTTTGAAAAAATGATCCCCACCCATCAGCCTTATATCGCCAACTACCTTGAGCACCAGAAGGAGCTGAGCGGGCTGGGGAATGCGGTGCGCATCGCCGTGGTCAACAAGTGGGGCGATATCTACGACAGCGCCTACCTCAAGACCCTGCAGGCGTTGAGCGACAAGATTTACCTGCTGCCCGGTGTCGACCGTGCGTACATGAAGTCGCTGTGGACACCGGCCACACGTTGGGTGGCGGTGACCGAAGCGGGCCTGGAGGGTGGGCCGGTCATTCCGGATAAATACGATGGCGGCGCTGCGAGCCTTGCGGCGTTGCGGCGCAATGTGCAGCTGTCCAATGAACTCGGCCAGTTGGTGGCGTTCGACCAGGCATCGAGCATCATTCAAGTACCGCTGTTGCAGCGCACCCCGGATGGCCGTGCGTTGGACTACACCCAGCTGTCGCAACAGCTGGAGGCGTTGCGTAGCCAATACCAGAGCGACAGCATCGACATTCGCATCACCGGGTTTGCCAAGAAAGTCGGTGACTTGATTGCCGGCCTGCGGCAGATCCTGATCTTCTTCGCCGTGGCGATCCTGATCACCACGGTCGTGCTTTATTGGTACACCCGCTGCATTCGCAGCACCTTGCTGGTGGTGTTCTGCTCGTTGGTGGCGGTGGTCTGGCAGCTTGGCTTGCTGCCGTTACTGAATTATCAACTGGACCCCTATTCGGTGCTGGTGCCGTTCCTGGTGTTTGCCATTGGCATGAGCCATGGGGCGCAAAAGATGAACGGCATCATGCAGGACATCGGGCGCGGCATGCACCGGGTGGTCGCCGCACGCTTCACATTCCGCCGCCTGTTCCTTGCCGGGCTCACCGCGCTGCTTTGTGATGCGGTCGGTTTCGCGGTGCTGATGATCATCAAGATCCAGGTGATCCAGGACCTGGCGATGATCGCCAGCATCGGCGTGGCCGTGTTGATCTTCACCAATTTGATCTTGCTACCCATATTGCTCTCCTACGTTGGGGTCAGCCGCCGTGCGGCGCGATTGAGCCTGAAAAGCGAGCACGCTGAACAGGCCGGTCAGCATCGCCACGGGTTCTGGCGTTTCCTCGACCTGTTCACCCAGCGGCGCTGGGCGGCGTTGTGCATCGCCCTGAGCCTGGCGCTGGCGACGCTCGGCTTCATCGTCAGCCTGCAATTGAAGGTCGGTGATCTGGATGCCGGCGCGCCCGAGCTGCGGGCCGACTCGCGCTACAACCAGGATGATGCGTTTCTGACCCGGCATTACGGCGCCAGCAGCGATCTGTTCGCGGTCATGATCAAGACCCCCGCCAGCGCCTGTTCGCGCTATGACATCCTGAACAAGGTCGATGCCCTCGACTGGCAGTTGCGCACGTTGCCGGGTGTCGATTCGACCAATTCCCTGGCGCTGCTCAACCGCCGCATGCTGGTCGGCCTCAGCGAAGGCAGCCCGAAGTGGTATGAGCTGCAGAACAACCAGGCGATGCTCAACATGGTCACCGCCGGCGCACCGCGCGGGCTCTACAACGAAGACTGCAGCCTGTTGACGCTGTACGTCTACCTCTCCGACCACAAGGCGCAAACCCTCAGCCGCCTGGTGGATCACGTCGAGCAATTCGCCGCGGCGAACAATACCGACGAGGTCCAGTTCCTCCTGGCTGCCGGCAATGCCGGGATCGAGGCGGCGACCAACATTGTCGTCAAACAGGCCAACCGCGAAATGCTGTTCTGGGTCTACGGTGCGGTGATCCTGCTGTGCCTGGTCACCTTCCGCTCCTGGCGCGCCACGATTTGTGCGGTCATTCCGCTGATGCTCACCTCGGTACTCTGTGAGGCGCTGATGGTCTGGCTGAACATCGGCGTCAAGGTCGCGACCCTGCCGGTGATCGCCCTCGGCGTGGGCATTGGCGTTGACTACGCGCTGTACGTGATGAGCATCCTGCTCGGGCATATGCGCCAGGGCTCAAGCCTGTCGCAGGCGTATTACCGGGCACTGCTGTCCACCGGCAAGGTGGTGATGCTGACCGGGGTGACCCTGGCGATCGGCGTGGCCACCTGGATGTTTTCGCCGATCAAGTTCCAGGCTGACATGGGCGTGCTGCTGGCCTTCATGTTCGTCTGGAACATGGTCGGTGCCCTGGTTCTGCTGCCGGCCCTGGCTCACTTCCTGTTGCCGAGCAAGCGTGTGAGCAAGGAACCGGTTGGGCACACAGTCGCGGATGAGCCCCACTGCCTGGTCACTGCGGCGCTGACGCCCGTCACCGCCGAGCAGAGGACCAGGGAACAGCACTCATCGTGCAAGAAGACAGTCTCTGTGGCGGCTAATCCGGTCGCGCCATAACAACAAGAAAGGACGTTGCGATGCCTCGTATGTATCTGTTCCGACAGCCTCTATGGCTTGACCTTATCGCCGGCCTGAGTGCCTTCGGCATGGCGTTCTGCGCGACCCAATCAGCGGAGGTGCGTGATGAACGTTGAACGCCAGGCGCGGCTGCCGCAGTCCTTGTTGCTCTTGCTCGGCAGTTGCCTGCCGGTGCTCGGTGCGGTGCTGCTGGCTCCCATCCTGCCGCGTATGCAGGAACACTTTGCCGACACGCCAGGTGTCGCGGTGCTGGTGCCCATCGCCCTGACGCTGCCGGCGTTGATGATTGCGCTGTTGGCCCCCGTCGCCGGGATCATCGCCGACCGACTGGGGCGCAAGCCGTTGCTGATCGGTGCGATGGTGCTCTACACGGTTTGTGGCGTGCTGCCGCTATGGCTGGAGTCGCTGCAGGTCATCGTGATCAGCCGCGCCGGCATCGGTGTGGCCGAGGCGGCGATCATGACCTGTTGCACCACGATGATGGGTGACTACTACAGCGGCGCGCGACGTGAACGCATATTCGCGCTGCAAATGGTTGCGACCTCGCTGTCGGCGGCGATCTTCATTGCCGTCGGCGGTGTGCTCGGCGAGCACGGTTGGCGCACGCCGTTTGCCCTGTATGGGCTGGGGCTGGTGTTCCTGCCGCTGATGGCCTGGTTGCTGTGGGAGCCGCGCGCGCAGGCCGTTACCGCGGCAACCACGGCGGACAGGGCATTCCCCTGGCGCGCCCTGGCCCCCTTGTATGCCCTGGCATTCCTGGCTGGCTTGAGCCTGTTCATCGTGCCGGTACAAGTCAGTTATCTGCTCAACCTGCTGCATGTCGAAGGGTCGCAGCAGATCGGCCTGACCATGGGCGCCAGTCAGTTCGGCGTACTGGTCGGCGCCTTGAGTTTCCGTCTGTTGCGTGGTGTACCGGCGCCTCGGCAGATGCTCCTGGCTTTCTTCGCGGCCGCTATCGGCGGCGGGTTGCTGGCGGTGGCCGACCGTCACGGGCTGGTGGTGGTCGCCGTGCTGATCAACGGCTTGGGCATCGGCCTGATGATGCCGACCCTGCTCACCTGGATCATGAGCCAGGTTGACTTCCAGCAGCGCGGCCGCGCGGCTGGCGGCTTCACCGCGCTGTTCTTTGCCGGTGAGTTCGCCAGCCCACTGGTGGTGCTGGCGATCACCGGCGGGGTGATCGGCGCCTTGCCTGCCGCACTGGGAATCATCGCAGGGCTTCAACTTGTGGTGGCCCTGGCCTGCCTTCGGTTGCGAGGCAGCGGGGCCGCGTTTGCCGGCGCGGTCGTCGCAGAGCCTGATCGCTGATCTGTCTATTCGACATTTCATGAAAATAAGAACAATGAGGAGATCATCATGAGTTATTTGCTCAACACCTGGTACATCGCTGGATGGGCAGACGAGCTGACGCAAGGTGGGATGCTTGGCAGGACCATCGTCGAGCAACCCATCGTGTTCTTTCGCAATAGCCAGGGTGTGATCCAGGCGCTCGCCGATCGCTGCCCGCACCGTTTTGCCCCGCTGCACATGGGCAAAATTGTCGGCGATAGCGTCCAGTGTCCGTACCACGGCTTGCGTTTCGATGGCAGTGGCCAATGTACGCACAACCCCCATGGCGATGGGACCGTCCCCAAGGCCGCCTGCGTTCGCGCGTTCGCGGTCGTCGAGCGGCATGGGGCGATCTGGGTCTGGCCTGGCGATTCGAGCCTGGCCAACGAGGCGCAGATCCCTGATTTTTCCTTCCTCGAACAGGCCCCACCCCATGCCAAGGGGCATGGGTATTTGCCAACCCGCGCGCACTACGAGTTGCTGTCCGACAACATCATGGACCTGAGCCACGTTGATTTCCTGCACCCCGATACGCTGGGTGGCGGGGCGTTGTCACGCACGCGCGCGACCATCGAGGAGTTGCCCAACGACCGCGTGCGCATCAGTTGGTGGGCGCCAGACGATGTCCCCCCACCGGCTTTCGGCGCTCATCTGGAAGACCCGGGCCGGGCAGACGTCTGGGCCGAAGTCATCTGGCACGCCCCCGGCCTGATGCTGCTGGGCAGTGGCGCCACGCCGCCCGGGCGCCCCAGGGAAGAGGGGCCCGTGACCTGGAACCTGCATCTGATGACGCCGCAGGACGCGACGAACACCCATTACTTCTTCGCCAACACACGCAGTTTCGAGCAGGACAATGCGCAGTTGAATACCTTCATCCAGGACATGTTGATCGGGATTTTCGCCGGTGAAGACAAGCCCATGGTCGAGGCTCAACAGCGCCAGATTGGCGAGGTTGAACTGCTTGGCCTCAACCCTGTGTTGTTGCCAGTCGATGCCGGGGCCGTGCGTTGCCGACGTGTTCTGCGTCGCTTGATTGCCGCTGAGCAGCCAGTGAGTGCCCCGAGATGATCGATGTCGTGGTGACCCGCAAGCGTCGCGAAGCCGAAGGCATCTACAGCTTTGAACTGGCCCCGGCCGAGGATTCCCTGCTGCCGGCTTTCAGTGCCGGCTCGCATATCGATGTGCACCTGCCCAATGGCCTGGTGCGCCAGTACTCGCTGTGCAATCACCCGGAAGACCGCCACCGCTACCTGCTGGGCGTGTTGCTTGACCCTGGGTCTCGTGGCGGTTCCCAGGCCATGCATGAGCAAGTGCACGAAGGCAGCCGGCTGCGGATCAGCGAGCCACGCAACCTGTTCCCGCTGGAGCATGGGGCGGGGTACAGCGTGCTGTTCGCGGGCGGCATCGGCATTACACCGATCCTCTGCATGGCCGAGCGCCTGGCGCGGATCGGCGCGCCTTTCGAGCTGCACTACTGCGGCCGCTCGGTCGGGCGCATGGCCTTTATCGAGTACCTGCGCCATTCGGCGTTCGCCGATGGCGTGCACGTTCATGTGGACGATGGCGAGGCTAGCCAGCGCCTGGACAGCGCTGGGGTTTTGTCCGCGCCGACCCGTGACCGTCATCTGTACGTCTGTGGCCCCAATGGTTTCATGGAGCACGTGCTCGGCACTGCGCGTGCGCAGGGCTGGGCCGAAACGCAACTGCACCGTGAGTACTTTACCGCTGCTGCTGCCCCGGCGAGTGAGGCGGGCGGGTTCGAAGTGCAACTGGCCAGCACCGGGCAGTGTTTCCAAGTGCCGGCCACGCTCAGCGTTGCCCAGGTGCTGCTGGAGGCCGGCGTCGACATCCCTTTGTCTTGCGAGCAGGGCATCTGTGGCACCTGCATCACGCGCGTGCTGGAAGGCGAACCGGAGCATCGCGACATGTTCTTGACCGATGCCGAGCGGGCCCGCAACGACCAGTTCACGCCGTGTTGCTCGCGTGCCAGGAGCGCCCGGCTGGTGCTCGATCTTTAAGGTTTTCCATTCATCCATCTCTACCCGCTGCGGTGTTTTGCCAACTGATTGAGGAGTCGAACATGCAACAACTTCCAGGTTTCAAACGCGTGGTCACCGGGCACGATGCCCAAGGCCAGGCGGTGGTCGCGCTCAGCGGACCGACACCCAACAGCTTCCCGCTCAAGGCCGTGCCCGGTACGGTGTTCCATGAGATCTGGAACAGTGGCGCCAGCCCGGCCGTACTCGACAACGGCGAGGACCCCACCCGCAAGCCGCTTCAGTTGAGTCCGGCGCCGTTGGGCAGCGTTATCCGTGTGGTGGATATCCCGCCCGACAGCGTACAGAACCAAGTCAGCGCCGAGGATGCCGCGGCGGCCTTCGCCGAAATTGGCCAGGCCCATGCCGGCACGGGGCAGGCAGATTCCAAACACAAGCTGATGCACCGCACCGAAACCCTCGATTACGGCGTGGTCACGGAGGGGGAGGTCTGGTTGGTGCTCGATGGCGAGGAGGTGCATCTCAAGCGCGGTGACATCGTCGTGCAGCGAGGTACCAACCACGCCTGGAGCAATCGCACCGAGCAGATGGCACGCATGTTGTTTGTCCTGCTGGATGGCCGCTTCGCGCCCGAACTGCAAGGAGGCCAGGCATGAAGCTCAGTACCTTCAAGAATCATAGCCGCGACGGTCGCCTGCTGGTGGTGTCGCGCGACCTCGCCTGGGCGGCCGATGCCAGCGATATTGCGGCGACGTTGCAGGTTGCCATTGAACAATGGTCGAGCGTCGAAACCGCGTTACGCGCGCGCTACGACGCCTTGAATGAAGGCACCCTGGCCGGCGCCTTCGCCTTCGATCCGCAGCACGCTGCCGCACCCTTGCCACGTGCCTGGCAATGGCTGGATGCCTCGTCCTTCCTCAGTCATGGCGAGCGCATGCAGAAAGCGTTCGCGCTGGATCCGATCGAAGGTGTTGAACACACACCCTTGATGTATCAGGGCTGTGGCGATGATTTCCTGGGGGCCCACGACGACATCCTGCTGCCCAGTGAAAGCCACGGTATCGATTTTGAAGGTGAATTCGCGGTGGTGGTCGATGAGGTGCCCATGGGCTGCTCGGCGCAAGACGCCACCGACCATATTCGGCTGATTGTGCAAGTCAACGATGTCAGCTTGCGTGCGCTCGCCCCCCGTGAAATGAAGACCGGCTTCGGGTTTATCCAGGCCAAATCCTCGTCAAGTTTTGCCCCGGTGGCGATCACTCCCGACGAGTTGGGTGAGGCCTGGCGGGACGGGCGTGTGCATTTGCCACTGAGGGTCGAATGGAATGGCCAGTGGTTCGGGCATGCCCACGGTGGCGCCATGCATTTCGGCTTTCATCAGTTGATCGCCCATGCGGCGCTGACCCGGCGCCTCAGGGCCGGCTGCGTGATCGGTTCTGGCACGGTTTCCAATGCCGACCCCACGGTTGGCGCGGCCTGCATCGCCGAACGTCGTGCCGTCGAGATGATCGAGCAAGGGGCGCCGCAGACGTCCTTCATGCGCTTCGGTGATCGCGTGCGCATGGAAGTTCTCGACCTGCGCGGGCAGTCGGTCTTCGGGGCGATAGACCAACGTGTCGTGCACGGAGGCCTCCCATGCGCGTGATGATTACCGGGGCCAATGGTTTTGTCGGCCGGGCGCTGGTCAACCGATTGCTCCAGGCGAATGAATGGCAAGGCCGCTCGATCAGCGCGTTGATCCTGCTGGATAAAGAGTTGGTGGGGTTTGCTGACGATAAACGCCTGCGTCGGCATTGCGGCAGTGTGACCGATGCCGCGTTATTGCGTCGCGCCCTGGCCGATGGCATTGATGTGGTTTTTCACCTGGTCAGCATCCCCGGGGGAGCGGCCGAGCAGCATTATTCACTGGGCTATCAGGTCAACCTGCTGGCAAGCCTGGAGTTGCTTGACCAGTTGCGCGAGCAGCCTGGCGCGCCGGTGCTGGTGTATGCCAGCAGCGTGGCGGTGTACGGCGGCGACTTGCCGGCGCGCCTCGATGAGCGCGCCGTGCCACACCCGCAGTTGAGTTACGGTGCGCACAAGGCGATGGTGGAGATGGCGCTCAACGACCTGGCCCGACGAGGCGAGGTGGACGGCCGTGCCGTACGCCTGCCCGGCATCGTTGCCCGTCCACGTGAACCCAACGGGCTGCGCTCGGCGTTCATGAGCGACCTGCTGCATGCCTTCGCCGAAGGCCAGCCGTATTGCTGCCCGGTTTCATCGCAGGCGCAGGCCTGGTGGATGTCGGTGCGGTGTTGCGTGGATAACCTGTTACGGGCCGCCGAACTGCCGGCCGCCGAGCTTGGCGAATCACGCGTCTGGCAACTCCCGCTGTTGCGCCTGTCCATTGCCCAGGTCATCGATGCCCTGGCCGCGGCCTATGGCCAGGAACGCCGTGCGCTGATCAGCTTCGCACCGGATGCCGGGCTGCAAGCGTTGTTTGGCAACTTCCCGGCCATGAAAACCCCTCTGGCCCGTGCCCTTGGCTTTCGCCATGACGGCTCGGCTGCCGCCTTGATACGAAACAGTTTGAATGCTGCTGCCCCGGCGCGTCGTGCGCGTGGGCGGGTGGCGCTTGGAGTGAGCGAACATGCAATCAACTAAACGCCGCCTGGTGGACCTGTCCGTTACCCTGGACAACAACCCCTACACCGATCCACCGCCGTTGCTGCCGAAAATCGACTACATGGACCATCAGCAAGGCTGGCCGGAGATGGCTGCGATGTTTCCCGGCCTGTCCAAGGCGCAACTGCCTGGCGACGAGTCCTGGGCGGCTGAGCGCCTGCAGATCACCACGCACAGCGGTACGCATATGGATGCCCCCTGGCACTATGCCTCGACCACCGACGGTGGCGAGCCGGCTTTCGGCATCGACGAGTTGCCGTTGGACTGGTGCCTGCAACCCGGCGTGAAGCTGGATTTCCGTCATTTGCCCGATGGCCATGTGGTCAGCGCCGCCGAAGTGCAGGCGGAGCTGGCGCGTATCGACCACGTGCTGCAGCCGTTGGACATTGTCCTGGTCAACACCCGCGCCGGCGCGCTGTTCGGTCAGCCAGGGTATCTGGATGCCGGGGTCGGTATGGGCCGCGAGGCTACGTTGTATTTGCTCGAGCGCGGTGTGCGTGTGGTCGGCACCGATGCCTGGAGCTGGGATGCGCCGTTCAAGTACACACGCGAACGCTTCGCGGCCACGGGCGATGCCTCGATCATCTGGGAAGGGCACAAGGCCGGGCGTGACATCGGCTACGGCCAGATGGAGAAACTGGCCAACCTGGAGTGCCTGCCGGCCCATGGTTTCCAGGTGTCCTGCTTCCCCTACAAGATCCGGCACGCGTCGGCCGGTTTCGTCCGTGCCGTAGCGATTTTCGAGGCGTGAACGTGCCGGCGGCCGCAGGAAAAAAACGCAGCAGCCTGTCCCAGGGGCTGGAGGCGCTGCTGTCCGGGCACATTCTGGAGGGGCGACTGCGGGGCGGTGAACAGTTGCCCACCGAGTCGGCCCTCATGCTTGAGCATGGGGTCAGCAGGACCGTGGTGCGCGAGGCCATGTCGCGTCTACAGGCTGCTGGAATGGTTGAGACACGCCACGGGATCGGCACGTTTGTGCGCGGCAGCGCCCTGTCGCTGGCGGCATTCATCGACCCGGCTACCCTCGGCATCCTCGATGATTCGCTGGCGATCATGGAGTTTCGAATCGGTCTTGAGGTGGAAGCTGCCGGGCTGTGCGCCCAGCGACGTCGTCCGGATCAGTTGGCCGGGTTGCGGGGGCTTCTCGATCAACTCGGACAGCCAGCCGTCAGTGTCAATGACAGGGCGGCGTTGGATTTTCAGTTCCATCTGAGCATTGCCCAGGCGACAGGTAATCACTACATCGCCAACACACTGGCCAACCTGGGCGTGATCATCATTCCGCGCAGTCGATTGGATTCTGCGCGTTTGTTTCATGATGAGCCGTTGCACTATGAACAGCGCATGCAAAGCGAGCATGAACAGATCTATCAGGCGATCCTCAACCAGGACGCTGAATACGCGCGCGCGGCCATGCGCCTGCACCTTCAGGACAGTCGCGAGTACCTGCATCAGGCTCGCCAAGAGTTTAGGCCATGAAGGACCTTCAGAATGCCGATGTACCGGGCAATGGCTCGCACTATCCGGCAACAGCGCTGACCATCATCGATCCTCGCTGGACCTTGTTCGTGCGTGTCGTGGCGGCTGGAAGCCTCAGCAAAGCCGCGGTACTGCTGGATATGCCGCAGTCCATGGTAAGTCGCAATATTGCCTTGCTCGAGTCGCAATGTGGCGAGCGCCTGTTTCATCGCACGGGGCGCGGGGTGGTCCTGACCGAATTTGGAGAGCAACTGCTGCCGTGCATATCGGATCTTCTTGCGGACGCTGAAGGCCTTGCCGATGACATTCGCAACCTGCGTGGAAAGCCGGTGGGGGAGGTGGTCGTGGGCATGTTGCCGTCTGCGGTGCGTCGGTTTGCCGGGACGCTTTTTTCTGCGGTACGCGCCCAGATGCCCGGTGTGAGGTTGCACCTGATCGAGGGCGCGAGCGCTCAACTCGAAGAGCAGTTGCACGATGGTCGTCTGGATATGGCGCTGGTGCTGCGCGAGAGCGAGGCAAGCATCGGGCAGGCCCATCTTGTGGCCAGGCTGCCGTTGCACCTGGTAGGACCGGCCGCCGATCCGCTGTTCGTCAAGCGAGATATTGCATTAAAAAATCTATCGAGGTTGCCATTGGTCGTGCCTGGGCGACCGCATCTGTTGAGGGCCAGGCTCGACCATCTGGCCACCGAGCAAGGCGTGGAATTATGCGTTGCCGTCGAAGCCGACTCCGTGCAGCTCCAATATGAAGTCGTCGCCGCGGGTGGCGGCTATGCGATCGCCTCTGTGCTACCGGGCTCTCTGGACCCGCGACTGAGTTCGTCACGTATCGTCGAGCCGCTTCTCGAGCGCTTTGTGGTACTGGTCGAGTCGCCACGTCGCCCCTTGACCCGTGCCTCCCGTGAAGTGCGACGCTTGATCGGCAGCCTGGCGATGCCATCGATTTGAGCGATAGCTGCTTTCGATCCCCAGCAGTATTCGGTGGGGGATGTGCCTCGTAGGGTGTCAGTCAATCACCGACTGATACTCGATTGCGAGGTTAGCGCTATGCATCACGCCCAACAGCACCACGTCGTGGCCCCGACGCTTTTTCTCAGCGATGCCGATGTGGCCTCGCTCGCCGACTGGAGCGCCGCCGTCGCGGCGCTCGCCCAGGCCTATGCCAGCCCTACCTCGGATGCCATGGTGCCGCCCCGGTCGATGGCGCGGGGCGATGGGATCTGGCTGCGCAGTTTGACCGCCGTACCACCGACTGGCGGCCATATGGGCTGCAAGCTGATTGCTGCATCCATGCGGGCACGTTGCGCCAGCTATTTGATCGCGTTGTTCAACCAGCAAACCATGGCGCTCAGTGCCCTGATCGACGGCAATCGGGTAACCGGATTGCGCACCGCGGCAACCGCCGCCCTGGCGGTGGATTTGCTGGCGCCCCAGCGTGCGCTGCGGGTGGGTGTGATTGGCGCGGGGTTCGAGGCGCGTGGCGCCTTGGATTGCCTCAAATCCGTGCGCGATGTCGCCCATGTTCGCGTGTTCAGTCCAACGCCTGCGAGCCGCGAACGGTTTGCCGACAGCTTCAGGCCGGGGCTGGATATTCACGCGGTGGGCAGCGCGCAAGAGGCCGTGCAGGACTGTGATGTGGTGATCTGTGCCGCCCGCAGCCGTGACGAGTCTCCAGTACTGCAAGGCGCGTGGATTGGCCCGGGTACCACAATCGTATCGTTGGGTTCGACCTTGCCTGAACAACGGGAAGTTGACCCGGTCACGATGGAGCGAGCCGTGTGCATCGTCGCGGATATGCCGCAAGAGGTACTCCACGATACGGGGGATGCCATTGCGGCGATCACTGCCGGTGTCTATGTCGCCGACAAATTGGTCGCGCTGTCGGACCTGGTGGCAGGGCGTGTCATCCCGCGCCAGAACGACAGCGACATCGTTCTCTACAAATCGGTGGGCTCGGCCTTGCAAGACGTTGTCATTGCGCAAGTGCTGTACGAGCGCGCCCGGCAACAAGGCCTCGGCATCGAATTGCCTGCCAGCATTGTCCCTGTCTCGAAATAACCCCTCCACTGTCCGAAGGAAAATCATCATGGCGACTTACAACAAAGCAGATGCCCGTGCCTGGGCGCGTGAAAACCTGGTGGGCTGCTCGGCTGTCACCCTCCCAAGCTTCAGTGCTGATCTGAAGCGCCTCAATGAGCGTGGCATACGCCACGACATCGAACATACGGTCGGGCTGGGCTACAGCGCCACGTTGCTGTGCAGCGAGCTGGCCATCTCTGCCCAGGAAAACGCGCAATTCACCGCTTGGGCGCGTGAGTCGGGGAAAAGCCTGATCCTGTTCTTCCACGCGGCTTTTGGCACGCTTGCCGAGAATATCGAGGCGGTGAAGCTCGCCGAGAATGCCGGTGCTGACATCGTCCTGCTGTCCTATCCGCCACAGTTCTGGCCGACCAGCGAGCAGGAAATCTACGACTACACCAAGGCATTCTGCGACGCGACGGATCTTGCGGTCATGCTCTTCCCGATTCCGCTCTGGGGCTTTGAGCGCGTGCATCCGGCGGGGATGTCATTGGAATTGGTCCGTCGCCTGCTGGCCGATTGCCCGAATATCGCCGCGATCAAGTCCGAGCAAGGGTTCCCATTGCCGGCGGGCATTTGCGAGATGTACCACCACTTCCGTGACCAAGTGGTGATCAGTTGCCCGATCGAAGGCGATGCGATCCCCTTGATGAGCCTGATGAAGCTGCAGTTTTCCGGCACCAGCAACACCGCCTGGATGAGCGACTACTACCCGAAAGCTTTCGAGCTGGCCCGCACGGGGCGTTTCGAAGAAGCGATGGAACTGTACTGGAAGGTCAATCCGGCACGCAGCGCCAACGGCGCCGCTGCGCAAAGCTATGCCGGCGGCACCGGTGTGCTCAACCGCACGATGTGGAAATACCAGGACTGGCTCGCCGGCTTCAACGGCGGCCCACTCCGCGCCCCGGCGATGCGTGTGCCGGATCGCTTCATGAAGTCTCTGCGTCAAGGGTTGGTCGCGTCGGGGCTGCCAGTGACTTCGGACCCTGATGCCGCCTTCATGATCGGGCGTCACCCGTGCTGATCAGGAGGGTTGCACCGTGAAGCATTTACTTAAGGACCCGACACTGTGGCGTACCGGAGCCTACATCGCTGGAGAGTGGTTGACCGAGACGCCACACGGTCGTTACACGCTGCGTAATCCGGTGGATCAAACGGTGCTGGCCGAGTTGCCACGCTGTCGCGAAACTGAAGTCCGGCACGCCATCGACGCGGCGCAGGAGGCCTTTGGGCCGTGGCGTCGCCTGACGGCCAAACGCCGTGGCGAGGTGTTGCGCCGTTGGTATGAGTTGATGGTTGAACATCGGGAGGATATTGCCACGCTGATTACCCTGGAGGAGGGCAAGCCCCTGGAGGAGGCGCGCGGCGAAGTCGATTACGCGGCGTCTTTTGTGCGCTGGTTTGGCGAGGAAGCCACGCGGGTACGTGGCGAAATGATCCCCGGGGTAAAGGACACTCAGCGCATCGTTGTACTGCGCGAACCCATCGGGGTGTGCGCCGCGATCACGCCTTGGAACTTTCCCGCTGCCATGATTACGCGCAAGGCCGCCCCGGCCCTCGCGGCCGGCTGCACGATGGTCGTGAAACCGGCCAGTCAGACGCCCCTGACCGCACTGGCGCTGGCCGAACTCGCGCAACGCGCGGGTGTGCCGGCCGGTGTTTTCAGCGTGATCACGGGCAATGACACCCGCGACATTGCCGGTGAACTCACGGCCAACCCGTTAGTGCGCAAGCTCACCTTCACGGGCTCCACCGAAGTGGGTCGGTTGTTGCTCGCGCAAGCGGCGCAGACGGTGAAGAAATGCTCCATGGAGTTGGGCGGCAACGCCCCGTTCATTGTCTTCGACGATGCTGATCTGGATGCCGCCGCTGACGGGGTGATGTTGGCCAAGTTTCGCAATGGCGGGCAGTCGTGCATCGGTGCCAACCGGGTGCTGGTGCAGTCAGGGATTTATGATGCACTGGCCGAACGCATCGTCGAGCGCATGGCACGCCTGAAGGTGGGCAACGGCCTGGAACCGGGTGTACGGGTCGGGCCGTTGATCGATGACGCGGCGCTACGAAAGTCCCAGGCCCTGGTTGATGATGCGCTGGCGCAAGGGGCTCGACTGCTGTCCGGCGGCAAGCCCCACGTGCTGGGAGGAGGTTTCTTCCAGCCCACCCTGCTGGCCGATGTGACCCGTGGGATGCGGATCGCTCGTGAAGAGATCTTCGGCCCGGTCATGCCGCTGTTGCGTTTCGACAGCGATGACGAAGCCATTGCGATGGCCAACGACAGTGAGTTTGGCTTGGCGGCGTATCTGTTCAGCCGTGATGCGGCACGCATCTGGCGCAACGCCGCTCGTATCGAATCGGGCATGGTGGGCATCAACTGTGGTCTGATTTCGAATGAGGTCGCACCCTTCGGTGGCGTCAAGCAGAGCGGTCTTGGGCGCGAGGGATCGCACCTTGGGATCGACGAATTTCTTGAAGTGAAATACCTCTGCTGGGATGGCTTGGAAAGCGTGTGAATCCGTGTCGTTGAAGGCCGATTGATTGCGGTTCGAATGAACTGCAATCAATCGGCTTTTTTATTTATCCGTAGGCACGCCGATAACACCGGGTTTTGTCGCAACGCCAAGACCCATCAGCTGAAGCGATACCTCGGATTGTGCAAAGCGATTTCAGCGCAGATAACCAATTCGATAGTCTCGTCGTTGATCTGACATTTTCCGTCGGAAACTCATGACTCTGCAGCATTGACTCGACGACGCCGCAACGCTCGTCGGTGTGCCATGCACTGTCAGCCGGGTGAATAAGAATAATTAGGAGAGCGTGATGATTGCAGCAGTCAATAAGGTCCTGGTGATCGGAGGAGGGTTCTCCGGTATGACCGCGGCTATCCAGCTCGCCCGCCGGGGTGTGGAAGTTGACCTGGTCGAAATAGATCCTTTGTGGTGCCCTCTAGGGGCGGGAATTACCCTGAGTGGGCCCACGCTACGAGCGCTTGATACCGTTGGGATTCTTGAACAGGTGGCCGCGGAAGGGTATCTGTCGACCAATTTCGATGTGTTTTCACCGGCAGGCGACCTGATTGTGCAGTTGGCGCTTCGACCTCCGCTCAGTGATAAAGCGATTCCTTGTGGCGGCGGCATTCTGCGCCCGGTGCTGGCTCGTATTTTTGCCGACAAGACACGGGAAGTAGGCACCCATGTGCGCCTCGGCATCACGTTCGACGGCATCATCGAGCACGCGGATGACCTTGAAGTGTCTTTCACCGACGGCACCTCTGGGCGCTATGACCTGGTCATTGCCGCCGATGGTGTGCATTCGCAGATACGAAAGGCGTTTTTCCCCGAAGCGCCTGCGCCGAAACCCATTCACCAGAGTGTCTGGCGTGCTGTACTGAGGCGTCCGCCGGAAATCGTGCGGCCCAGTCACTGGCTCGGACGCACCAAGGTTGGCGTCAATCCGATTTCCGAAACGCACATGTACATGTTCCTCATGGAAAGCCGCGAGTTTTCCGAGTGGATCGATCCGGCCAGTTGGCCAGGTGAAATGGCGCGGCTGCTGGGTGAGTTCCCCGCCCCGATCCTGCAAGCGCTGGTGCCTCAACTGTATGAGCCGAACGCCAATATCGACTATCGTCCGCTGGCCAATCTATTGGTGCCGTTGCCCTGGCATAAAGGCCGCATGGTGATGATTGGGGACACGGTGCATGCCACCACGCCACATCTGGCTTCCGGGGCTGGAATTGGTATTGAGAGCGCTATCGTGCTCGCCGAAGAGTTGCTCGCCAGCGCCGATCTACAGACTGCCCTGAACCGGTTCGAAGCGCGGCGTTGGGAGCGTTGCCAGCTCGTGGTCGAAAACTCCGCGCGGCTGTGCGAGATAGAAAAAAGTGGGGGTGACAAGGACGAGCATGCTCAGATCATGCGCGAGTCTACTGCGATGTTGGCCGAGCCCATCTGATAAATGAGTCGCTGTTCTGGTGCCTGGCACTTATGTCTATGGTGTGCGGCACAGGACGCGGACTCAGTGGCTTGAGTCCGCGTTGACGCGCGGTTGAGCACAGTTCCGTTGATTAAGTGTTTACCGGTTCAGGCCCATAATCACCACCTCTTTGACATATACGAAAAAAGACTCCGCTGACACCACAATCCCTTCGTCAGAAAGCTGTTGGAACAGTGCGCGCTGATACTGACGAAAACTGGAAAGAGCGCTTTCACTTTCAAACCACATGCTGCAAGCGCCTTCATATACCGTTATGTCGGGTCCGAAATAGGCGGTTACCCTGTCACCTTCGGGCAGGTATCTGGAACGAACATGCCGGCGGAGTGCACTTTGAAAGTCTGGGTGTCGGCTGATGATTACCTCGTGCGCCGAATCCCATGCGCTGAAAAACGAATCCAAAGGCACCGTTGGATTCTTTTTCAAAAAAATCATCACTTTGCTGTTGAGGGACCCTGAACTTGCAGGGACGGTTTCGACTTCATCCATCAACTGAGCGGCCTGGTTAGACAGGTCCGCGAAGTTTTTTGCATCAGGCCCTACGGTTTGTTGGGTATAGGGATCGCTGAACGTGTGAATCAAACCGGGCATATCATCAAAAAATAACTCCGTGATGGAGTCTCGGTGAAAATTTCTTGTATAGGTCACATCGGAGTCCATTCCGAACGCGCCATCGATGATATGGTTTTGTACGTATCGTTTGACACTCAATGGTTTGGCTCGAGCGATTTTTCCGTGCTGATGCTCTATATATTCCAAAAACTCAGCATGGGTCATTCCAGGTTTTCGGCGTACGGCGGCTAGCATTTTAATCATGAGAGCTCTCGCGTTTATTGGACTGATTTTAAATGAATGTAGTGTCCTGAATATTTAATGCATATTTGTTATGCGCGATGTTCGGGCGTTACTTTATTCAGCAATAAAATATATAACCAGAACGGACTGGCGAACCAATCAGCGTTTCCGCTAGGAGGTATCGCGCAATAGCATGCTTGACGAGCCTTGGGTGGGTAGTGGCGCATGCCCATCGATGGCAGAAGGCGATAGCGAGGTGGTATGACCCCTGATATTTTCGCCGATCTTGAGAATCTTCAAAAAGACGTTCGGCCTACGCTCTATCTACGACATTAATCGCCATGACGTGACGCACCTACTGAGCGGATCTGTCGTACACAATCCCTTTCTTTGTATGGACGAGCTGCCTGCATGGCCGGCCGTGCTTCGACGTTACGGTGGCGCAAACAAAACAAGCCTGGGGCTTCGCTGGTTGCTGCTAACGGGGGGCTTACTGGCGAGCTGCGCTTGGCGAGGCCCGACCAGTTTGATCTACAGCGCGAGCATTGGTTGAAATTCTCTATGGCCGCGGGCGAAGCGGGCACTTTGATACTATGATGACTGTCAATCTCCATTCCGCCGGGCGGCTTCTCCAACCAGATCAACCAAATCAATCAGTCGATCCAGGCTGTCGGCAAGTGCAGGTGGATTGCTGTGGGTAAATCCTAAGAAGATGGAGAGCAGTATGAACACTCAACCCATCCACAAAATCTTATGGCACCTCGCCGGCTGCGTGACCGGGCTGGCAATGGTTGCCGCCAATCCAGCCCAGGCTGCCGACGGCGGCATCGCCGGTGGCCCTACCGCAAGCTATAGCATTGCCTTCAGCAACTCCTACGCGGGCAGCGATTTCCGCAAAGTGATGGTGAGCAATTGGCAGGCGATGGCGCTCCAGGCGCAGAAGGATGGCTTGATCCGGGAGGCTCCGGTGGTCAGCGCCAATAACTCGGCGTCGGAACAAGCGGCCCATATCCAGGACATGATCGTCAAGGGCGTCAATGCCATCGTCATCCTGGCCGCGTCTGACACGGCCCTCAATGGGGTGATCCGCGATGCCTGCAACGCCGGCATCGTGGTGGTGGTCATGGCCAGCCTGGTCACCGAGCAATGCGTCTATACCGTGGATTACAACTGGTCTGCCATGGGCCGTGTGGAAATGGATTACATCGCCGAGCGCCTGAAGGGCAACGGAACGTTGCTGGAGATCCGTGGCATTGCCGGCGATGCCACCGATAAAAACATCAGCGACGGCATTCGCAAGGCCGCCAGCGACTATCCGGGCCTGAGATTCGCCAAGACCGTGTACGGGAACTGGACGGCTTCTGTGGCCCGCAAGGAGGTGGCGCTGGCGCTGCTATCGCTGCCCAACATTGATGCCGTGGCGACTCAGGGGGGCGACGGTTATGGGGCGGCCATGGCGTTCAAGGCGGCGGGCCGTCCGTTGCCGATCATCGTGATGGGCAACCGTCAGGACGAGCTCGCCCTGTGGAAACAGGAGCGCGATGCCAATGGCTATGAGACCGTCTCTGTCTCTGCCTCCCCGAGCGTCTCTCAGGTGGGTTTCTGGGTAGCCCAGCAGATCCTGGCGGGCAAGCAGGTGCCGAAGTTCGTCGAGGTGCCGCTGGTGCGTATCGATGCAAAAGACTTGGACGCCTGGCTCGCCACTATGCCGGTGGGCGGCGCCGCCAATCCTTCCTACAGCCAGGCTTCCGTTGCGGCGATGATCGACGCGGCGATCAACAATACGGTGTCGCCGGCGCCGTTGCCGGAGGTGACGAAGCAGTAGTGGCGGGCGAGGAGGCGAGGCCCCGATGTTGACATTCAAATCGGCCACGGCCAGGCCCATTGCCGTCAGGATTGGCCTGGCAGTTGCCGCACTGGTGTTCTTGATGCTGGCGGTATCGCTGGTGAACCTCTACGGCCTGCGAGGCATGGTGCGTGCGGTGGATTCCGCCAGCCATTCCGCAGAAATTCTGGCTTCGGTCAACGGCGCCACCGGGCGGGTGGAAAACTTCATTGCCACCCGCGATCAGGAAAGCTTGTCCCAGGCCGAAGGCATGGTGGCGACGGCTATCACCGGCCTTGCCGCCATTCCGGTGGCAGAAGCGCAATCGCTCAAGGGCAGCCTGGAACGGCTCGCCGGGGCGATCGCCGCCTTGCGGGCGGCGACCCTGACCATGGATGGCGAAACGGAGAACATGACCGCCCACTACGAGCGAATGCGAGAGGCGACGATCGTCGTCGAGCAGGGCATCGCCGATGGGCTGAAGGCGCTTGGTGCCCGCGCCACTGACCACCAGGCGCGGGTGAGCAATATTGAGAGTGCCCACCGTATCCTGGATATCCTGCGCAACGGCGAACGGATCATCACCGCCAATGTGGCCAAGGTGCTGGTGACCGGTGATGGGGCGGCCGCCACTGCGGCGAGCAGCGCCTGCGCGGCATTGCCGCCCGTGGTCGAGCAATTGCGCGAGTTGATGGGAGCGCCGCAGGAGGTGGAGACCCTGGGGCAGTTGGCGAGGGCGGTCGCTGACGCCTGCCTGGCGGTCGAGCAGCTTGGCGCGGCGCCCAAGCTTCGCGGTGGCGAGGCTTTGCGGCATCTCGGCACCGTTGGGGATGTGGCCGAACGCCTCGAAGTCATGCTGGGTGAAGTGGAGGAGCACGTTGCCCACGAAGCCAGCGACATTCAGGCCGCCACCGGTTTGCTGCAAAATGCGGCCGCATTGTCCAAGCGTTTCGCCGAGCGTGTGGCCACCCTGGAGGCGCAGACGTTGTCGTTTCGCCTGGCACCCTCGGCCGAGGTCGCCAGCGCTGTCGACGCCATCCTGGATGAGCTTTCCCGTCTCGCGCGCGTTCTCCCTTCATCGGTAGGGCCGCAGACCGACGCTACGCCCCAGACGGTCAGCGATCAGATCGCCGGCTACCGGGCCGCATTCGCCAGGTTCCATCAGGCGAGCAACGCCTTGAGTGACGCGCGCGACCAAGTTCGCAACGAGGCCCGCAGTGCAGGCCTGTTGGTTGCGCGCTTCGCTGGCCAAGCGCGTTCAGACGCCTTGGTCCACAAGGATCGCGGCATGCTCGCGACGATCATCGCGGGCGCCGTCGCCATCCTGCTGGCCGGTGCCATCGCCTGGAGCACCTCGCGGTTTGTTGCGCAGCCCATCGTTGCCCTGGCCTCGGTCATGCGCCGGCTCGCTGCCGGTGACCTGAGCGCCGAGATCGCCAGCGCCGGGCGCGGCGATGAGATTGGGATCATGACCCGTGCGGTGCGGGTGTTCCAGGAGAATGCTTTGCGCATCCGGGTGCTGGAGGCCGAGGCCGAAGCCGAACGACAGCAGGTCCAGGCCTCTTTGGAGAGAATGGTCGATGAACGGACCGACACGCTGCACCGGCAGACCGAGGTGTTGGAGGCGCAGGCCGTCGAACTCATTCAGGCGCGCAACCAGGCCGAGACGGCTAACCGGGCCAAGAGCGATTTCGTTGCCACGGTCAGTCACGAACTGCGCACCCCCCTGACCCTGATTCTCGCCCCCCTGGAGCAGCTCTCGGCGGTGACCACCCCGCCCGCGGACTGGCGTGTGCAAGTCGAGCGCGCCCAACGCAATGCGCTGCGCTTGATGAGCCGGGTGAATGAGATCCTCGACTTTTCCAAGGCCGAAGCCGGCAAGGTGGAGTTGTTTCCAACGTCCGTTGACTTGAACAAGGCGGTGGGTGTGCTGGCCGAGGATGCCGCGCTGGTGGCGCAGGGCAAAGGCTGCACCTTGACCTGCAGCATCGACGCCGCGCTCGGCACGGTGTTCCTGGACCCCCGACACTTCGAGAAGATCGTGCTTAACCTGGTGAGCAATGCTATCAAGTTCACGCCCGCTGGCGGCACCGTGCACGTGGCCGTGACGCCGATTGATGGCGAGCGATTTGAACTCGCGGTGCAAGACTCGGGGATTGGCATTGCGCCTGACAAACTGCCGTTGTTGTTCCAGCGTTTTTCCCAGATCGACAATTCCGCCACGCGCCATTACAGCGGCACAGGCATTGGTCTGGCCCTGGTCAAGTATCTGGCCGAACGGATGGGGGGCGAAGTTGGCGTCAACAGCGAGCCTGGACGCGGCTCATGCTTCTTTGTGCGACTTCCGCTGGGGGCCGAGCAAAGCATCGTGCCGATCGACGCCAGCAATAGGATGCACGAGCGGTCAGCACCGAGCACCACCGAGCAGCGCTACCTGCGTTTCGACGACGGCCGCCAAGGCAGTCGCGGCGACCCGGCGTCGACGCAAGTCGCAGACGACGAGCCCCACCCGGAACACGCCTTGCGATCCAAAGTACTGGTGGTCGACGACAACCCGGAAATGCTCAGCTACCTCAACGAACTTTTGCGCGACGACTACATTGTCGCCACCGCAGCCGATGGAGAACAGGCCTGGGCAATACTGCAGCGTCGCCCCATCGATGTCGTTCTCTCGGACGTGATGATGCCCAAGCTCGACGGCTTTGGCCTGACCGCCAGAATCAAAGCCAGCGCCGGCTTCGCTCATCTGCCCGTGATCCTGTTGACCGCCCGCGGCGGCAGCGAGGCCTGCGTCTCCGGGCTGGAGAGTGGCGCCGATGACTATATCGCCAAACCCTTCTCGCCGCTGGAGCTCAAGGCTCGCGTACGCGCGGCCCTGCGCATGAGCCAGGTGCAAGCCGAACTGAACGCAAAATCCCGTCAGGCGGGCATGGCCGAAATTGCCACTACGGTGCTGCACAACGTCGGCAATGTCCTCAACAGCGTGAACGTATCGGCAGAGCTGGTCAGCGGCCAGATGCGCAACTCCAAAGCCCAGGGCCTGGGCAAGGTGGCTCAGCTGATGAACGAACACGTCCATGACCTGAGCGATTTCCTCACCCGAGACAACAAAGGGAAGATGCTGCCCGACTACCTGCTCAAGCTGGCGACAGTGGTGACGGCAGAGCAACAGGGCATCATCGAAGAACTCGGGCAACTCACCAAGGGCATTGACCACATCAAAACCATTGTCGCGGCCCAGCAGTCCTATGCCGTTGCCGTCAGTGTCGTCGAGACAATAGCGATCTCGGAATTAATCGATGACGCCTTGCGCATGAGTGCCGGACCACGGGGGCGTCAGGAGGTGACGGTGGTCAAGGAGATTGCCGACTTGCCCCTGCTGTCGCTGGACCGGCACCGGGTGCTGCTGATCCTGATGAACCTGATCAGAAACGCCAAGCAGGCGTTGGACGGCGTGATCGATCGTAGCCCGGCCATCACGTTCAACGCCTCTGTTGCGCACGGGCCAGTATTGCGTATCACGGTGGCCGATAACGGCAACGGGATTACGCCAGAGCATCTGGTGCGCATCTTTTCCCATGGCTTCACGACGCGCCAGGACGGTCACGGTTTCGGCCTGCACAGCTGCGCGCTCGCTGCGCAGGAAATGGGTGGCAGCTTGACCGTGCGCAGCGACGGGGCTGGGCAAGGCGCGACCTTCATCCTCGATGTCCCCCTTGATGCCCAGCAGAGTAAGGGATGAACACTGAATCGGCGCATCTGGCTGGTCGATGATAGGTGCGTGGCTGAACCCGTGGCTTGCGTTGGGTACGCCTTCACGTAATACCGTCGATCAAAATATGTCGTTGTCCCCGACTGCACTGCTCGATCCGCGCTTCAACCTGGTACACCTCGCGCAGCATGCGTTCGGTGATCACCTCATGACTCGCGCCGCTGCCCTGGGCGGTGCCGTCGGCAATCACCAATACCTGATCGGCAAAGTGCAAAGCCTGGTTCAGGTCATGCAGGGCGATAAACACAATGACCTGCTGTTTACGGGCCAAGGCGCCCATGAATTTCAGCACTTGCACCTGGCGATGCATATCGAGGGCGCTGGTGGGTTCGTCCATCAACAGGATTTCCGGTTCGCGCACCAATGTCTGGGCGATGGACACCAGTTGCTGTTGGCCCCCACTGAGTTCGCCCAGGTTTTGAAAGGACAAGTCGCTGATGCCAAGGGCGTCGAGCATCTCGTCCACCCGCTTCAGCTCGTCATCGTGGACGGTCCATTGCGGCGACAGTTGCTTGCGGGCCAGGAGCACCGATTCGTAGACCGTCAACCGCGCACTGGCATTCAAGCCCTGGGGCATGTAGCAGATGCCTTGCTGGCCCTTTTTCGAGTCCTGCAGGATCACCTGGCCAGGCCCGTCGATCAGCCCGGCCATGCGTTTGAACAGGGTGGACTTGCCCGCCGCATTGGGCCCCACCACCGCGACTACCTGGCCGCCGGTGAACGCGGCAGTGGTAACGCCACGGATAATCGTGCGCTGGCCATAGCGGGCGCCCAGGTCTTGCAACTGAATCTTCACCATGCGTTTTTCTTCCCGCTGAGGATCAGAGATATGAAGAACGGCACGCCGATCAATGACGTGACGACCCCGATCGGGAAGATCGCGCCCGGGATCAGGGTTTTGCTCACCACCGAACTGACGGACAGAATCAGTGCGCCGGTCAGCAGTGAGGCCGGCAGGAAGAAGCGCTGATCCTCGCCGATCAACATCCGCGCAATATGCGGGCCGACCAGCCCGATAAAGCCGATGGTGCCAACAAAGGCCACGGGGAACGAGGCGAGCAGGCTGACCATGATCAACGTTTGAAAGCGCAGGCTGCGTACATTGATCCCGAAACTGGCGGCCTTATCGTCGCCCAGTCGCAGCGCGGTCAGGGCCCAGGCGCGTTTGGCAAAGATCGGCAGGGTGATCACAATCACCAGGCAGATCACCCCAAGTTTCGGCCAGGTGGCTTTGGTCAAGCTGCCCATGGTCCAGAACACCACGGCTGCCACGGCTTGTTCGGTGGCGAAAAACTGCACCAGGGCCAATAACGCGTTAAACGTGAACACCAGGGCGATACCCAGCAGCACGATGGTTTCCGCGGTGACCCCGCGACGCATGCTCAGGAAGTGAATCAGCAATGCCGAGAGCATGGCCATGATGAACGCGTTCAGCGGCACCATGTACTGCGCGGCCAATGGAAACAGTGCCACACCAAACGCCAGCCCCATGGCCGCGCCAAAACTGGCGGCGGCAGAAATGCCCAGGGTGAAGGGGCTGGCCAGCGGGTTGTTGAGGATGGTCTGCATCTGGGCCCCGGCCAATGACAACGCCGCGCCCACCGCCACCGCCATCAGGGCGATCGGCAGGCGGATATCCCACATCACTACGCGAATCTGCGCGGGGGCACTGTCCGGCGCGATCAGCGCGCCCAGGACGTCGCTGAAGCTGTAGTTCGCCGGGCCCAGGGCCAGGTCGAGTAGCACGCTGCCCATCAACAGCAGGGCCAGGGCGCCGAGGATCAGGCGTTTGCGCAGGACCAGGCGCCTGTAGGTGTCGCGCTGGATCACCGCCGTCATGGCTTGAGGCTCACGAAGTAACCCGGCTCATAGGGCACTGGCAGGAATCGCTCGTGCAACTCGCGAAACGAAGCGTCAGGGTCCAGGTCGGTAAACAGTGTCGGATGAAACCATTTGGCCAATTGCTGGATGGCCACAAATTGATAAGGGCTGTTGTAGAACTGATGCCAGATGGCGTGGAATGCCTGGTCATCCTGCGCCTTGATCCCGGCATAGGCCGGACGCTGGGTATACCACGCCAGCTTGCGCCGGGCTTGTGCCATGTCGGCACCGGGGCCGACACCGACCCAACGGCCACCGGGAGCAAAGGCCTCCCAATTCGCGCTGGTGACCACCACGTGTTGCGGGTTGGCGACGATCACCTGCTCGGGGTTCAACTGGCCGAACGTGCTGGGGATGACGTCCCTGGAAATGTTGTCACCGCCGGCCATGTCGACGAAAAGACCAAAGTTTTCATTGCCGAAACTCAGGCAACAATCTTCGGTGTAGCCGCCTATGCGCTCGATGAACACGCGCGGGCGCGAGGGGTGCTGCGCTTTGATGACGTCGGTGACGCGGCGGATCTGCTGGTTGCGAAAATCGATGAACGCTTCGGCGCGCGCTTCTTTGCCAAACAGCTGGCCGAACAGGCGCATGGTGGGCTCGGTGTTCTGCATGGGGTGGTTGCGAAAGTCAACGTACACCACGGGAATCCCCAAGGCGTCGAGTTTCTCGATGTAGCGGGCATCCTCGGTGGCGTGCTGGGCCTCGATGTTGAGGATGATCACATCGGGATGCAGGGAGATGGCCTGCTCGATGTCGAAGGTACCCTCTTCGAAACCGCCAAACGTGGGGATTTTGGCGATGGCGGGAAACTTACGCAGATAAGCGCCATAGGTGTCAGGGTCGGACTGGATCAAATCCTTGCGCCAGCCGACGATGCGTTCAATGGGGTTTTGCGTATCCAACGCGGCGACCAGGTACAACTGGCGGCCCTCACCGAGAATGACTCGCCTGACCGGCAGGTGCACCTTGACCTCGCGCCCGAGCAAATCGGTGACGGTGCTGCGCGCTGTATCCGGCTCGGCCGCTGTTGAAGCCAGTGACCAGCCTGCCAATCCAGCGAATAGCAGCGCGGCAATGGCGTAGCTGCGTCGAACAATGGTACCCATGGTTAGAGCCTTTGCTGTGGCCGGGCCGGGGGGCGATTCAACTTGCCGAACGGCACCGAAGGTTTCAGAAATCGACCGAGGTCGACAGTAGAACGGTACGTGGTGAACCTTGAGAGAACGCGCCATAGGAGGCCACGCCCGACCAATACTCGCGGTCGAACACGTTCTGGACGGTGACGCGCAATATCGTCGGGCGCTGGGCGATGCGGGTGCTGTAGCGCGCACCGACGTCGAAGCGTGTCCACGGATCCAGCGCCTGCGTGTTGGCCTGGTCCACGTATTGGCTGGCGGTGTACAAGGCTCCGCTGGTCAGCGTCAGCCCCTCGACCTGCGGCACATCCCATTCGGCCCAGAGGTTGGCCTGGACATTGGGCACGCCAATCGGCTTGTTGCCTCTGTTGGCCGCCACGCCTGTTTCGGTCAGTTGTGCGTCCAGCAGGGTCACGCCGCCGAGCAGGCGCGTACCTGGGCCGGCCTCGCCGGAGACATTCAGTTCCAGTCCACGATTGCGCTGTTCGCCTTGGACCGAAAAGGCACCGCCTGACAGCTCGCCGCTGGGTTTCGTAATCTGGAACAACGCAAGGGTGGACATGACCGTGCCGTAGTCGAGTTTGACCCCGACTTCATGCTGGCGTGAGACGTAGGGGGCAAAGACCTGGCCTGCGTTCGAGGCCGTGGCCGGGGCGATATCGCCCTTGCTCAAGCCTTCGAGGTAGTTGTAATAGAACGACACCCGCTCCCAGGGCCGTACAACCAGCCCGAACAGCGGCGTAGTCTTGCCGTCGTCGTAAGCGGTGGTTACGGCGCCGGCGGTGTTGTAGTTGTTGGAGCGAATGCTCTGCTTGCGCAGGCCCGCAGTGACTTGGACGCGTTGGTCGAGTATCGACAAGGTGTCGGCAACAGCTACCCCGGACAATTCGGTTGCCGAGACTTTCGGCGTCGCTGGCGTTGCGATGTCAACCTTGGGGCGCTCGATCGGCTGGTAAATGTTCGACAGGATGGGCGTGCTGGAAATGATGCCGCGCGACAATTCATCGCGGTAGCGGGTGACTTGCAGCGTGCTGCTGTGGCTGATCGGCCCAGTGTCGAAACGCAGTCGGGCACCGACGTCGACCGTGTAGCGTCGTACCTTGAACTTGTAGTAGCCGGGCGTCGACGAGGTGTCGCCGGCGCTGTTGATGATGGTCGGGGTCTGGTCGGACAGGCGTGCCACATCAGACTTCCCACCGCCGGCATGGCCGAACAGGGTCAGTGCGTCGCTGAGGTCATATTCGCCGCCCAGCAGTGCCGATTCATCCAGGGTTTTCGACCAGCCCCACGCCTGGCTCACGTTGGTACGCCCGTTGGCGGCAGGGGGAATCGGCACACCGTCTGCAATCAGGAACGGGCGTGAGGCCGCGTCGAATTGTTCCTTTTGGGTGATCAGGTCCAAGGTGGTACGCAGGCGATCACCCTGGTAATCCAAGGCGATGGCACCGACCCCGACATCCCGCGATTGCTCATCGATCGCGGTATCACCTGCTTGTAGACGCCCATTGACGCGCACCCCGAATCGCCGATCTTCGCCAAACCGCCGGCTCACGTCGAGGTGAGTGCCGAGTTGAAAGTCCTGGGCGTAACTGACGGTCACTCGCGTCAGGTCCTCGTCCAGGGAACGCTTGGGCACTACGTTGATGACGCCGCCGACAGCGCTGTTGGGCGACATGCCGTAGAGCAGGGCGCCGGGGCCCTTGACTACCTCGATGCGCTCGGCGTAGTCGGTAAATACGCGGTAATTGGAGGCCACGCCGTACACCCCATCGAACGCGAGTTCGCCGAGGTTGCCTTCGCCCACTGGAAAACCACGGATGAAGAAGGAGTCGACAATCCCGCCTGCCTGGCCGGTAGCGCGAACCGAGGAGTCGCGTTCGAGCACATCACCCACGGTTGTTGCTTGCTGGTCCTTTATCAGGGCTGCGGTATAGGTGCTGACGCTGAAGGGGGCGTCCATCACGTCCGTATTGCCGAGTAAGCCGAGGCGCCCGCCGGTGGCCACCTGGCCACCCGAGTACACGGGTGGCAGGCTGCTGCTGCCGGGTTTTTCCGGGGCCGTCACGGTGGTGGCCGACAACGTGACCGTGCGTTGGACCAGGGTGTAGCTGCCGTCGCTGCGCAACACCATCGCCAGGCCACTGCCGTCCAGCAGGCGGGTGACGGCTGCCTGTGTCGAATAGGTGCCGCTCAGCTCAGGGCTGGTCAGGCCTTGCGTGATCGACGGTTCGAATGACAGGGCAATGCCGGCGTCCACGGCAAAGTTCGAGAGCGTCGCACCGAGCGGGCCTGGGGCAATGTGGTAAGCACGCACCGCGACCGAATCCAATTGCACCGGCACCGCCGCTGAAGCCAGCGCGCACACGGACCAGGCCAGCAGCACGCTGAGTACTGCGCCGTGGACCATGGGTTTGAACGGACGGGCCGGACGCAGGGGCCGTGCTACGAGCATGAAAGGATGACCCAAAGGACAAGAGAAAAAGGCTGTTCCTACCTTTGCCAGCCGAGAGTGGAAAAAGTATCACCCGGCCACCGTTTATTTTGCGCACGGTCAGGCGGGAGACAAGGTCACCCAATAACCGCGCAAATGCCCGGTCACCAGCACGGGGTAAGTCTGCACCAGCATATTCAAGGTGCGCTCGGTATCGCTGATCGGGAAAGCGCCGGAAACGCGCAGGTCGGCAATGGCCGGATCGCAGCGTATGAAGCCTCGGCGGTAGCGCGCCAGTTCAGAGACGAAGTCGGCCAGGCGCATCCTGTCGGCCATCAACATGCCTTGGGCCCATGAACCGGCGTAGCGGTCAGCCTGCGTCAGCGAACCAAACGTCTGCGCGGAAAAGTCGGTACGCTGCCCGGCATTGACGATCAGCGGGGCCGCCTGGCTGTTATCGGCCAGCGTCACTTTTACCGCGCCATCGAGTACCGCCAGGTGAGTGCGCGGGCTTGACTCACGTACAGTAAAGCGCGTGCCCAGGGCTTGCATGCGGCCTTGGCGGGTGCTGATCAGGAACGGCCGGGGCAGGGGGGGCGTGTCGACCGCGGTTTGCACCAGGATTTCGCCTTCGCGCAAGTGAATAAGCCGTTGGCGGTCGTCGAACACGACGTCGATGGCGGTATCGGTGTTCAGGGTGAGGTGCGAACCATCGGCCAGGGTAAGTTCGCGACGCTGGCCAACATCGGTGCGGTAGCCCGCTGACCATTGCTGCGATTGTGCCAGCTTCCAACCGCCCCAACTCACCGGCACCACCGCCAACAGGAGCGCCAGTTTGCCCAGCAGGGCGCGGCGTTCCGGGCTGTTCGGTCGATCGAGGGCCGACATCGCCAGGGAGGGTGGTAAACCGCCGAACTTGCTCTGCAGCAATGTTGCCCGTGACCACGCGCGGTTACGCTCGGGGGTGCTGATCTTCCAGCGTTCCCATTCGGTGCGTTCGTGGTCCGTCAGTTCGCGCTCGCTCAAGCGCATCAGCCACTCGGCGGCTTCTTCGAGTACCTGCGGGTCCAGCGGCGGCTCCTTGCGCAGACCGAGCATTCACTCCACCAGCATCAGGCATTGTACGAAAGCCTGTTTCATGTAGCGCTTGACGGTGATCAGCGATACACCCAGTTGCTCGGCGATGTCGTCGTACTTGAGGCCGTTGATCTGCGACAGCAGGAATGCGCGTTTGACCTGCGGCGCCAGGGTATCGAGCATGGCGTCGATTTCGTGCAGGGTTTCCAGCACCAGAAAGTGCGTCTCGGGCGACGGCGCTTCGTGGGCGGGCACATTCGCCAGTGCCTCCAGGTAGGCGCGTTCCAGTGCCTTGCGCTGGTACCAGTTGATCAGGATACCCTTGGCCACGCAGCTCAAGTACGCCCGTGGCTGGTCAATCACCGTGACCTGTGATGCCAGGATCCGGGTGAAGGTGTCCTGCGCCAAATCCGCCGCATCCATGGCGTTACCCAGCTTTCTCTTCAGCGTGGCATACAGCCAGCCGTGGTGCCCGCTGTACAGGGCCTCGATTGCGCGCAGACGGTTGGGGTGGTTCGCGGAGAGGGTTTCGCTCATGGCGGCAGGTTTTATGTTATTGAGAAGTATTCCCAATGCTAGTTGACTAAGCGACTGGAACGCAAGCGCGATCATCTTCGGTCAATCAGGCGCATGGCAGGCGCGTCAAGGCGTCAATCAACCCATCGATTTCAGCTTCGGCGCTGTAGGCGTGAAGCGTCACGCATCAGCGCCGCGCCGGTGTTGTTGAAATGGATCAGGTGCTCGACAGCGGGTGTGTCGGCACGCATGCAGTTCCTTGTTCAGTTGCTGTCTGCAACACGGCTGGAGCGCGTGGCCGCCGATCTGTACCGCAACGCCAGCATCGGCATCAGCGCTACCGCATAGGCCAGGCACACGAAAAGATAGGTGTATTGCAGGCCGTAGACCTGGTTGAGCAAGCCACCGATGGAGATGCCGGCAATCGAAGCGAATTGCGCGGTACTTTGGGCGATACCCAATACGTAGCCTTGGCGCGAGCTGTCGGCGGTTTTCGAGATCAACGCCATCAGCACGGGGGTGGTCGCGCCCAGCAGTACCCCCCAAACGAAGTAGGCGACGACAAATATGCCGGGATTGCGCGTAAATCCCGCCACGGCGGTTAACCCGATACAACCGACGACGATGTAGGTGATGCGCTGTAGCGTTTGTGCTTGAGACCGGTGCTCAAAGTAGCGCGACCAGGCGCTCGCCGAGAGGATGAAGCCCAGTGCCAGCAGGCCATAGCACAGGCCAACCACTGAGTGACTGACCTCGAATGTCGCGCTGACATACAGCGAGAACGAGGTCTGGGGCAGCATGCGCGCCAGCAGCAGAATCCCCATGACGCACAGCAGAGACAACTGCGGAAAGTCGCGCCATACCCTGCTGGTGCCCGAGGCAGGCGGGGCGGAAGTCGCTGCCGGTTTTTTGGTCACTGGGGGAACGTTCGGCAAGGTCACGGCGGCTATCAGGGTACACACGGCACAGAGTGCAGAGGCGACGATATTGATCCAGAAGAACGTCGCGTAATCGAGGATCAAGCCGCCAACGACCGCGCCCAGCAATGAGCCGACATTTGTCGATATCTGCAAAATCGCAAACAGCCGGGCCCGCCGTGACGGCGCTTCGATACTGACCCCATACGCTTGCGCAGGGGCGATATAGCCGGCAAACGCACCTTGCAGGAAACGCAGGACCAGGATGACCCAGATATCAGTGGAAAACGCCAACCCGAGCTGGGTCAAGGACAACCCTGCGAGTGCGCGGATCATCATCAATTTATGCCCATGTCGATCACCGATACGCCCCCAGAACGCACTGGTCACCATGATGCCCAGCATCGGCCCGACGTACACGGCGATGCTGGCGAAGCTGAACACCGACTCCGAAGAGGCCAGCCCACGCAGGTGCACGGGCCAGAACGGCCCGCTCATTTCCATCGCGCCCATGGAGACCAGTTGGATCGCGAACAGAAGATAAATGAGGATTCTCACACTCGAACCCTGGATAACACCGGTTTGGGACATGAGACGGCCTCGGTGGTTGAACAGCTGCGAACGGGTTAGTCAGGGGGTGTTGTCAACGGTAGTTGGCGTCCTGCATCCAATGCATGTGCAGCGGCGCGATAGCGTCGGCATGTACCGCGAGGAGGATGCCAGGCCGCACAGGCGGTTGTCAGGTGTAACCGCGCTCTTGCAGTAGCGGAGCGCATGTTCGGCTATCGCCAACATTGCGGATCAGCAGGCTGCGTTCGCTGGGTTTTCAAAAAAAACAGGCGGGGATGATACTTTTTCCCATGTCGACTGGCATTAAGAGTAATTCCTATTTCCCTCGTTGAAAGGATCCTCTTGTCATGCCTGTTGTCAGTCGACCCAGCGGTGAACGCGTGTTAACCCTTGCCATTCGGACCGCCCTGTTGAATTTCGTCATGGTCGCCGCGGGCGCCAATGCCTGGGCTGAGACGCAAGCGCCTGTCGCCACGGAGGCCGATACGCCCCCCCTGACCCTCGACACCACCACGATCGACGGCCGCTACAACGGCCCGACAGCGTTGCCCGAGGTGCTCGCCGGCGGGCAGGTGGCGCGTGGTGCACGCCTGGGCATGATGGGTAACAAAGACGTGATGGACACGCCTTTCAACGTCACCAGCTACACCGCCAAAACCCTCGCTGACCTGCAAACCGTGACCGCTGCCGATGCCCTGGAGCGCGACCCCTCGGTGCGCTCGACGGGGCAGACGGGCGGGATCGTCGACTCGTTCTTCATTCGCGGCTTTGCCATCGGCGAAGGCAACTTGGGTGAACTGGCCTACGACGGCGTTTATGGCGTAGCGCCTAACTATCGGGCGTTTACCGAATACGCCGAGCGCATCGAAGTGCTCAAGGGGCCGGGCGCCTTGATGTATGGCATCTCCCCCAACAGTGGGGTTGGTGGTGTCATCAATATCGTGCCTAAGCGGCCGCTGGAGGAAGACCTGACTCGTTTTACCGGCAGTTACGCCTCGGACTCCCAAGTGGGCGGGCACTTGGATATCAGTCGCCGGTTTGGTGAAGAAAACCAGTTTGGCGTACGTTTCAACGGCAGCCTTCAAGGCGGGGATACGGCCGTTGACAACCAGAGTCGCGACGTAGGGATCGGTGCGATTGCCCTGGATTACCGCGGTGAGCGGTTGCGCCTGAATCTCGACTACATCAGCCAGAAAGAGAGCTTTGAAGGCGCCTCGCGCCCCTTCACCGTCGCACCCGGTGTGCAGGTGCCTTCGGCCCCAGACGGCCGTACAAGCCTGCCGCAAAAGTGGGGTTGGTCAGACACCAAGGAGCAGTCGGCTTTGCTGGGCGGTGAATATGACTTGAGCGATTCACTCACGGTGTTCGCCCATGCGGGTGGGGGGCGCTCGGATGTGAAACGCATGTCCGACCAGGTGCCACGTATCCTCAATGATGCCGGCGACACCAGTAATATACCTGGCTACTACAAATTCAATGTTGATCGTTCCACTGCGGATATGGGGATCCGCGGGCTGTTTGCCACGGGCCCGGTGACCCATATCACCACGTTGATGGCCACCCGTTACCAGGATGAACTCTCGCGGGGCATCACTAACGGCACGGATATTCGCTCGAATATTTACCATCCGGTGGACACGCCCAAGCAGTACATCAGCACCCCGAAGGTGCTGCGCATCTCCGAGTCGGAGTTGTCCGGCGTGGCGCTGACCGACACCCTGGGCTTTCTGGATGATCGCTTCCAACTGACCTTGGGCGTGCGCCGCCAATACATCGAGTCGCGCAACTACAATGCTGCCGGCGCCGTCAGCTCCCGCTATAAAGACAATGCCACTACGCCTTTGGTCGGCGTGGTGGTCAAACCGTGGGACGATGTGTCTTTCTACTACAACTACGTGGAAGGCTTGAGCAAAGGCGACATTGCCCCAGGCACGGCGGACAACTCCGGGGAAACCTTCGCACCCTATAAGTCCAAGCAGCACGAGATTGGCGTGAAGTACGAGCACGCTACCTTCATGACCACCCTGGCACTGTTCCAGATAGAAAAGCCCAGCGGCGAGGTAGGCGCGAACAATCTGTTCTCGGTACAGGCTGAACAGCGTAACCGTGGCGTCGAGCTGAGCGTGTTCGGTGAGGTGGCGCCGGGCACGCGCTTGATGGGCGGTGTGACCTTCCTGGAGGGTGAGTTGACGGATTCGGCCACTGCCGCCAACCGCGGCAATAAACCGGTGGGAGTGCCGGATATCCAGGCCAACCTATGGGCAGAATATGACACCCCGTGGCTGGAAGGTTTTACCCTCACCGGCGGTGCGATCTATACCGACAGCCAGTACGTCAACCAGGCCAACACCCAAAAGCTGGATGCCTGGACCCGTATTGATGCAGGCGCGCGCTATGCCACCAAAATCGAAGGGCGGCCGACGACTTTCCGCGCCACGGTACAGAACGTATTCGACCGTGAGTATTGGTCTGGCGTGGCCTCCTATGGTGCATTTTCGCCAGGGTATCCGCGCACTTTGCAACTCTCGGCTACCGTCGATTTTTGACGGGGGCCGGTACGCGGGACGTGCGGGACGCGCGGGGCGAGTTGGCCGCGGTCCCGACACCACCCGGACTCACGACGCGCAGCAACGGCGCCGCTGCTGCGACTCGACTGTTACTGCGCTTGCAGTTGTGCCCATTAACGGCGCACCCCTTGAGCTATTTGGTAGCACCGCGCCTTGACCCCATGCGCCAGGCTGACGCGGGTTTTCTGGCGATTGCTGCCAAATCAATCACTTGACGCGTAACCGGAGAATTGGCACGCATCCTGCTTTTTTTGTATTCGTGGATAATTGGATACAAAAATTCAAAAGGTGCTGTCCGATGCAATTTGCCTCCGCTTACGTTGACCGCCAGCCCCTCACCGCCGAGGAGGAGGCCTACAGTTTTCTGCTCAACGCCATTTGCAACGGCCGTTATCGCAAGGGTGATCGCCTGATTGCAGAGGACATTGCCACCGAGCTCGGGATGAGCCGCATGCCGGTACGCGAGGCTTTTCGCCGCCTGGACGCGCAGGGCCTGGTGACCCTGCGGCCCAACCGTGGCGCGGTCGTCAGCGGCGTGGATATCGATGAATTGCACGAAGTGTTTGAAATGCGCAGCGCCCTCGAAGGCCTGGCGGTGCGCGTTGCCACCAGCCGTATCGGCGAACGCCAACTGGCGGCGCTGGAGCGCCTGCTGGACGAGATGGACGATTACCGCGACGACAGCGCCGAGTGGGTCAGCCGCCACCGTGCCTTCCATGAATTGCTCTGCAGCCTCAGCGGGCGTCCGCGCTTGATGAAGCAGATCTCGGCGCTGTACTCGCTGGTCGAGGCGCCCATGCGGTTGTGGTTGCAGCACGGTGACAAACCGCTCAGCGCACGCCAGGAGCACGCGGTGATCCTCGATGCCATTCGTGCCGGGGATGCCGCCCGTGCCGAAGCGGTGGTGCGCGAACACATCGAAGGCACCGTGCCGGCGCTGATTCAATTCCTGCAATCGGAAAAATAGAAGCGGGCCCAAGCCCGACTGTGTTTTGACATTGAGTCCTGCCCCCGTTGTTCAACGAACTGGAGTGTCTGGTCATGCATAAACGCCGCGCCTTGCTGGTGGCTGTAACCCTGGGTCTCTGCACGCAAGGGGCGTTTGCCGCGCCCCAGGTGCCGGAGCGCCTGCAGAAAGTCGATAAGCTCACGTATTGCTCGGGGATGGATTCACCGCCCCTGGTGTCCTTCGACGAAAACCAGAAACCGCGCGGGCTCACCGTCGACCTGGGCCTGGAAATTGCCAAGCGCCTGGGTGACAAGCCGGTGCAGTGGCGGGTGATTCCGTTCTCTGGGCTGGTCCCGGCGCTGCTCGCCCAGCAGTGCGACATGATCGTCGACCAACTGTTCGACAAGCCTGAGCGGCGGCAGGTCATCGACATCGTCAACTACATGTATTCCAGCCAGTCGGTGGTGGTCCCCAAGGGCAACCCCAAGGGCATCAAGGCGCTGGATGACTTGTCCGGGCACAAGGTGGCCGTGCTCAACGGCTCCACCATCAAGACCCTGCTCGATACCCAGAATGAAAGCCTGGCCAAGGCCGGCAAGCCACCGATGAAGCTGGTGGTCTACAACACCGACACCGATGCATTCCAGGCGCTGCGCATCAACCAGGTCGACGCCTACGGCACCACCGTGGAGACCGCCGGTTACTACGCGGCGATGGCGCCGGAGCTGTTCCAGGAGGGCGTGCCGGCTTTCAGTCGCATCCTTACCGGCCTGGGGATTCGCAAGGACGACCCGCAACTGAGCGCCGCCGTGCAGCAGGTGATCAGTGATATGCGCAGTGACGGCAGCTATGGGCAATTGCTGAACAAATGGCATGTCAGCAGCGACACACTCGACTGAGGTTTGCCGGCGATGAATTTCAATTGGGATGTGTTCTGGCAGTACCTGTTGCAGCCGAGCGGGGTGTACCTCACCGGGCTCTGGCTGACCTGCCTGATCAGCGTGCTGGCGATGGCGCTCGGTTGTGTCCTGGGGCTGGCGGCCGCGCTGCTGCGCTTGTCGAAAAACCCGCTGTTGCACCTGCCGGTGCGTTTTTATGTGTGGTTGATGCGCGGTACGCCGTTGCTGGTGCAGATCGTCTTTCTCTACACGGCCTTGGCGGCGGGCGGCATCTTCCGCTTTGAGGACATTGCGCTGTTCGGCCTGGTCGTGCCCGGCAATATCCAGGCGGCGATCATTGCCCTGGGCCTCAATGAAGGGGCGTACATGGCCGAGATCATCCGCGCCGGCATCGGTGCGGTGGACAAGGGCCAGTATGAAGCCGGGCGCTCCCTGGGCATGCCGTTCGCCAAGCTGATGCGCCGCATCGTGTTGCCTCAGGCGTTCCGGGTGATCGTGCCGCCGCTGGGCAACGAGTTCAATGTGATGCTCAAGAACACCACCCTGGTCAGTGTGATTGGCGTGCAAGAGTTGCTGCTCAGCACCCAGATGATCACCTCGGCGACCTTTCGCGTATTCGAGCTGTACCTGGTGGTCGCGCTCTACTTCTTGACGCTGACGACCCTGTGGGGCTTTTTCCAGCGCTGGCTGGAGACGCGTTTCAGCCAGTCCGATCGGCCTGCCGCACCGCCGCCGGCATCCAGCCGCATGTTCGGCCGCAGCACCCTGAAATTGCTGAGGGGACGTTAACCATGGCGCACCAAAGTGAAGAACTGATCATCGAAGCCCTGGATATCCACAAATCGTTCGGCACGCTGCAGATTCTCAATGGGATTTCGTTGCAGGTGCGACGCGGCGAGGTGGTGGTGCTGATTGGCGCCTCCGGTTCCGGCAAGACCACTTTTATCCGCTGCATCAACCTGCTGGAAGACATCCAGGCTGGACGCATCCGCGTCAACGGCCGCGCCATGGGCTATCGCGAGCGCAGCGACGGCAGCCTGGTGCGCGATTCGGAGCGCAACATCGCCCGGCAACGTCGCGACATCGGCATGGTGTTCCAGCGCTTCAACCTGTTCCCCCATATGACTGCCCTGGAAAACATCATCGAAGCCCCGATCCAGGTGCTCGGCGTACCGCGTGCCGAGGCGCTGGAACAGGCCCGTGGCTTGCTGGCACGGGTCGGGCTGGCGGACAAGGCCAGCCATTACCCATCGATGCTTTCCGGTGGCCAGCAGCAACGGGTCGCGATTGCCCGTGCCCTGGCAATGAAACCCCAGGCCATGTTGTTCGACGAACCCACCAGCGCGCTCGACCCGGAAACCGTCGGCGAAGTCCTGCAGGTCATGAAGACGCTGGCCGAAGAGGGCATGACCATGGTGGTGGTCACCCATGAAATGGGCTTTGCCCGTGAAGTGGCCGACCGTGTGGTGGTGCTCGATCAGGGGGAGCTCATCGAGCAAGGCCCGCCGGAGCAGATTTTCAGCCACCCCAGCCACCCGCGTACCCGGGCCTTTCTCAGCCGCGTGTTATGACCCTTGCAAGGAAAATCACCATGCGTTTATCACGTTTGTTTGCGGCTCTGTGCTGTGCCGCCCTTGTCCCCGTGACCCAGGCCGCCGAGTCGGTGGTGAAGGTCTATAACTGGTCCGATTACATCGGCCCCGACACCGTGAAGAACTTCGAGAAAGACAGCGGCATCAAGGTGCAGTACGACATTTTCGACACCAACGAAATGCTCGAAGCCAAGTTGCTTTCCGGGCACTCGGGGTATGACGTGGTCGTGCCGTCCAGCCAGTTCCTGTCCAAGCAAATTCGCGCCGGCGCCTACCAGCCGCTGCAACGCGCGCTGCTGGATAACTGGAAGCACCTCGACCCGCGCCTGATGCAACGCCTGGAAGCCGCCGACCCCGGCAACCGCTACGCCGTGCCGTATATGTGGGGCACCGTGGGCATCGGCTACAACGCAGAAAAAGTGCGGGCCGTGCTGGGCAAGGACGTGGTGCTGGACTCGTGGTCGATGGTCTTCGAGCCTGGCAACCTGGCCAAGCTGAAAAGTTGCGGCGTGGCCTTCCTCGATGCGCCGGTGAAGATCATTCCCCAGGTCATGCTCTACCTGGGCCTGGACCCCAACAGCGTCAAGCCCGACGACTACAAGCAAGCCTCCAAACGCCTGATGGCGCTGCGGCCGTCGGTGACCTACTTCAACTCGTCGAAATACACCGCTGACCTGGCCAACGGCGATATCTGCGTGGCCGTCGGTTATTCCGGCGACGTGATGCAGGCTCAGAGCCGGGCCAAGGACGCCGGTAAAAACATCAACATCCGCTACCTGATGCCCAAGGAAGGCGTGAACCTGTGGTTCGACATGCTGGCGATTCCCAAGGACGCCGGTAACACAGCCAATGCCCACGCCCTGATCAACTACCTGCTGCGTCCCGACGTGATCGCGCCGATCAGCGACTACGTCGGCTACGCCAACCCGAACAAGGACGCCACGCCGCTGATGGACCCCAAGGTCAGCGGTAACCCGGGGATCTACCCCGGCGATGACGTCATCAGCCACACCTTTGTCTCCGCCGACCTGCCGGAAAACATCCAGCGCCTGATGACCCGGGAATGGAACCGGATCAAATCCGGCCAATAAATCGAAGAGCCTTTGCCATGTTGAAATTTTCTGCTCACGAGTACCCCTATCCATCGCAACGCCAGTGCGTGTTCGCGCGTCGCGGCATGGTCGCCGCATCCCAGCCCCTGGCCGCCCAGGCGGGTATCGAGATCATGCAAAAGGGCGGCAATGCCATCGACGCGGCGATTGCCACGGCGGCGGCGCTCACGGTGGTGGAGCCCACCGGCTGCGGTCTGGGCGGCGATGCCTTTGCCTTGGTGTGGTGCAAGGGCCAGTTGCACGGCCTGAACGGCAACGGCCACGCGCCGGCCGCCTTGAGTATCGAGGCGGTCAAGGCCGCGGGGCACGATCGGATGCCGCTGTACGGCTGGACCCCGGTCACCGTGCCCGGCTGCCCGTCGGCCTGGGCGGAGCTGTCGCAACGCTTCGGCAAGCTGCCGTTTGCCGAGCTGCTGCAACCGGCCATCAGCCTGGCGCGTGATGGTTTCCCGCTGTCGCCGGTGGTTGCCCATCAATGGCAGATCGCGCTGGATGAATTCACCCCCCATCGCGACCCGGTGCTGGACGCCTGGTTCGATACCTTCCTGATCGACGGCCGCGCGCCTCGGGCAGGGGAGATCTTCCGCAACCCGGCCCAGGCGCGCACCCTGGAAGAACTCGCCACCAGCCGTTGCGAAAGCCTGTATCGCGGCGCCCTGGCCGCACGCCTGGATGCCCATTCGCGGGCCAGCGGTGGCTACTTGCGCGCCAGTGATCTCAAGGATTACCGCGCGCAGTGGGTGGACCCGATCCACATCAACTACCGTGGCGTGGACGTGTGGGAAATCCCACCGAGCGGCCAGGGCATGGTGGCGCTGATGGCGCTGAAAATCCTCGAAGGCTTCACCTTTGATCACCGCGACAGCCAACAGACCTGGCACCGCCAGCTCGAGGCGATGAAGCTCGCCTACAGCGACGGCCTGCACTACATCACCGACCCTCTGCATATGCGCGTGGCAGTCGCCGACCTGCTCAGCGACGACTACAGCACGCGCCGCCGCGCGCAGATCGGCGAACAGGCACAGCCGCCCAAACCCGGTGACCCGCACGCCAGCGGCACGGTGTACCTGGCCACGGCGGACGCTGAAGGCAATATGGTCTCGTTCATCCAGAGCAACTACCACGGCTTCGGCTCCGGCGTGGTGCTGCCCGACAGTGGCATTGCGCTGCAGAACCGTGGGCAGGAATTCAGCCTTGACCCGACCCACGCCAACTGCCTGGCCGCGGGCAAGAAAACCTTCCACACCATCATCCCCGGCTTCCTCACCAAGGACGGCCAAGCCCTTGGCCCGTTCGGCGTGATGGGCGGCTATATGCAGCCCCAGGGCCACGTGCAGATGGTGATGAACCTGGTGGACTTCGGCCTCAACCCCCAGGCCGCGCTGGATGCGCCACGCTGGCAATGGCTGGGCGACATGAAGGTCGGCATCGAGCAGGGCGCCTCCCGTGACCTGGCCAATGCCCTGGCCCGGCGTGGGCATCACGTGCAGATCGCCAGCGACCTGACCGACTACGGGCGTGGGCAAATCATCCTGCGCGACCCGGTCAGCGGGGTGCTCTGCGCAGGCACTGAACCGCGGGCGGACTCCCATATTGCCGTGTGGTAACCGCCTGGCGCAGCCCTCGTCTGAGCATGTCACGGCGACTCGTAGCGGGTCGTCGAGGCTTTCCTATGGCACGGGCTTTCGGCCCAGATTGCCCGGCAGCGGCATCCTCCGCAGCCGGCAATCCGCTGGGATTCAAAGGCGGTGGAATTAGCGTTTCTTGATAAAAAGTTTTATTGACTAAAATAAAATATCGGGTAATTATTTCCCTGCATCTGCTTTCATGCAGAGTCATCTTCAGGGTTATCCCGATGAGTCATACACCCCCGTCTTTTCTTGCGACTCTTTACATCGAGGCCACTGAGTCGCCCTCGGCCAATCGCATCACCCCCCAGCTGATGCAGGGCTTCCCCGCCGAACCCAAACACCGAGTCACGTGGCACAACTGGATGCGCGCACCCTTCAGCCAGTGGGGCTTCCGTCATCTGGCGCGGCTGCGTCCCACCATCGATGTGGCGGCGGGTCCAGGGCCTGCCGGTCAGCTCAAGGAAGCGCCCAACGCGCTGGATCAGCTGTGTTTCGACAGCGAATGCGGGTTGAGCATCAGTGTTATCGAACACCTTGTCGCCAGCCAGACCGACGCCTTTCTGGTGCTGCAGGGCGACACGGTGTTGTTCGAGCGCTACTTCAACGGCCAGCGTGCGGATGACCGGCACATCATGTTCTCGGTGACCAAGTCGCTGATCGGCACCCTTGGTGAACAGCTGGTTTCCAACGGCACGCTCAAGCCCGAGCTGTCCGTCGCGTACTACGTGCCTGAGCTGGTGGGCAGTGCGTTTGGCGATGCCACGGTGCGTCAGTTGTTCGATATGGCGGTGGGCATCGACTACAGCGAGGTGTATGACGACCCCAGCTCTGAGAGCTCGCAGTATGGTTATGCCTGCGGCTTTCAACCGGCACCGGCGCAGTACGCCCAGTTCGACTCGTTGTACCAGTACTTGCCGTCTCTCAAGAAGCGCGGCAGCCACGGTGGTTTTTTCCATTACGTGACCGCAACCACCGAAGCCTTGGCATGGGTCATGGAACGTGCCTCGGGCAAGGCCTGCAGTCAGATGCTGGAAGATATCTGGGCTCGCCTGGGATGCGACCGCGACGGTTATTTCATGGCCGATCCCTGGGGCCGTAACGTGGCCGGGGCGGGCTTCAGCGCAACCTTGAGAGACATGGCACGTTTCGGCCGCCTGCTGGCCAACGACGGTCGCCAGGACGGCGTTGAGCTGCTGTCGCCCGAGACCGTGGCCCGTATCGCCGCCGGCGCTGATCCTGCGGTCTACGCGCAAAATGCCGAGTTCTCGAGCTGGACGCCGGGTGCGTCCTATCGTAGCCAGTGGTACGTGTTCAACGACCACAGCCAAGCCCTGATGGCTGGGGGCATCCACGGCCAATACCTGTTTATCGACAAGCCGTCCGGCGTGGTGATCGTCAAGCAATCGTCGCTCACCGATGCGGTCAGCCCGTTCGATAACGACAGCGTGCGCATGCTGCGCGCGATCGCCGCGCAACTGAGTCACTGACCCACGCCTAAAAAATAAGAGTTTTGCGTTCTATTCACCTGGCTTGCCCAGGTGTTGGCGGCGCTCTGCGTCGCCATTGACTGCCCTGTAACAACAATAATTCCACAGGAGCTTCTTATGGTTTTCACCAAGCGTTTTTCCCGAGCGCTGTTAGCGCTCGGCTTACCCCTGACCAGTCATGTCGCGTTGGCGGGCTACACCTTTGAGGACGGCGATCTCAAGGGTGAAGTCAATCTCACGGTGGGCGGGGCGACGCTGTTTACCCGTGGCGTCAACTTCGGCAGCGGCCAGGTCGATGCGCGCAACGGCAAAAACGGCGGCGCCAGGATCAACTGGCAAGAGGTCTACGTAAAACCCGGGGTCAAACTCGAGTATGCGCTGCAACCGGACTTCAGCCTGCTGGCGGGCGGTTCCCTGGTGGGCGCGAGCACGTTCGGCGATGGCGATGCGGGGGGCTTCAGCCGCAGCTCCGACGGCAGGGTCGCTGCCGAAGAACTCTACGGCGGTTTTCGCGCCGGCGAATGGAAGTTCACCGCCGGCCGCCAGAACTACATGATCGGTACGGGGTTCATCGTCATGGACGGTAACCTCGACCAATACAAGGATGGCGCCTACTGGCTCGGCCCGCGAACCGCGTTCAAGGATTCGGCGATCCTCGCCTGGGACCATGGCGCGCTGAAGTCCCAGGCCTTCACCTTGCGCACCGATGATGACTTGGGCGATTTCCGCATGACCGGCGTCAACCTCGATTACAACCTCGATGACCAGGTGACGCTCGGCGCCATGGCCATGAAGGTCAATGCCCTTGGCCCCAGGGGCAGCACGCTCCCGCGCCGTCGGGACGGCATGCAGGTGTACAACCTGCGGGCGCTCAACGCCAAGGTGCCCGGCGTACAGGCGCTGACGCTGAATGCCGAGTACGCGCTGGAGCGCGGCAGCGGCGAGGGGGTCGACTACGATGCCAACGCCTGGTACGCCCAGGCCGACTACGCCTTCAGCACCGTGCCGCTGACGCCGATCCTCGGCTACCGTTACGCGAGCTTTTCCGGCGACGACAACCTCACCGACAACCGGCAGAAAGCCTGGGATTCGCTGAGTAAAGGCTTCGTCGACTGGAGCACATGGCTGGTCGGGGACGTGGTCGGCAACTACCTGCTGTTCAACAGCAACGAAAACGTCCAGCAGTTCTCCCTCAAGACCCACCTCAACGAAACCCTGACCCTCGGCGCGATTCACTACCAGTTCTGGCTGGACGAGAAAAACTACATGGGCGCACCGGTCAGCGATCGGCGCTTTGCTGACGAAAGTGTGGTTTTCCTCGACTGGACGCCCACGCCGTCGTTCTATACGTCGCTGTCCTACAACTGGGTCAAGCCACTGGCCGCCGCCAAACAGGTATTCGGCGATGACCAGACGTTCAGTGCGCTGGAACTGTATTTCACCTATCGCTATTAAGTGCCGCGAGCCATCGTGGCCGCGCTGGAGTGTTTGGATCATGAACAGGTTTTTGCGTAATACCTTGCTGGGCACTGTCACTTCGTTGCTGATCAGTGGTTTTTGCCTGGCTGAAGAGCGGACGGTACGGATCTACAATTGGATCGAATACCTGCCGCCCGAAGTGCTCAAGAGCTTCCAGGACGAAACCGGCATTCGTCCGATTTACGATGTGTTCGACAGTTCCGAAACCATGGAGTCCAAGCTGCTGACGGGCAACTCCGGGTATGACGTGGTGTTCCCCGGCACCGCCAACCTGGGGCACTTGATCACCGCCGGAGCGGTGCAGCCACTGGACCGCAAGCAGTTGCCGAACTGGCAGCACCTGGACCCGCAGTTCATGCAATCCCTGGAAGCGGTGGGTGACACCGGCAACCGCTACGCCGCGCCTTACCTGTGGGGCACCACATTGATTGGCTACAACGTCGACAAGGTACGCAAAGCCCTGGGCCCCGACGTGCAGATGAACAGTTGGGACATCATCTTCAACGAAGAAAACCTCGCCAAGCTCGCCAGCTGCGGGGTCGGCTTCCTCGACGCCGGCAACGAGATCCTGCCGATTGCCTTGCACTACAAGGGCCTCGACCCCAATAGCCAGAAGCGCGAGGACTATGTGCAGGCTCAGGCCGCAATGATGAAGATTCGCCCTTACATCACCTACTTCAACTCGTCGCGCTACGGCATGGACCTGGCCAACGGTGATATCTGTGTGGGCGTGGGCTGGTCCGGCGGTGTCGCGCTGGCCAAGCAATTGGCGGATGCCGCTGGCAAGGGCGTCAAGGTCGAAATGGCATTGCCCAGGGAAGGCGCGCCGATGTGGTCGGATGTGATGATGATCCCGGCCAACGCGCCCGACCTTGCAGAGGCTCATGTGTTCATCAATTACATCCTGCGCCCGGACGTGATTGCGCGCATCAGCAACAAAATCGGCTATCCCAACCCGAACAAGGACGCCACCGCGCTGGTGGACGCCAGCATCCGTAACAACCCCAACATGTATGTGCCGGAGCCCGCGCGCAAGACCCTGTTCGCCCTGGAGCCGATCCCCGCCGCCGTGGAGCGCATCCGTACCCGCACCTGGACCGCCATCAAGAGCAACCGCTGATCAGTGTGACCCTAATGCCAGGCAGTTAATTTTTTTTGTAGGAGCGAGCTTGCTCGCGAAAAACCCACAGGCGCCGCGTTCATTCAGGAGGCACGCGTCATCGTTGAGGTTTTTCGCGAGCAAGAACTAGGCGTCCCCTCGCTCCTACAGAAGGCGCTGTACGCTTAACTGACGGGCATTAGGGCTTGCTCCGCTCACTGCAGAGTTATGTGTCAGCCTTAAGATTTGTGTAGATACCTATGCTGTCAGGCCTGCATTCCGTAGAACAGCAACTCGGTGATACGCCTGACCTGGGTAGAGTGCGCGTCGATATCCGGGTGTTCCTGGTTCACCAGCCGGAACAGTTGCAGGTGGGAATAGTCGTTCAGCAGGAACGCGGCCAACTCCACATCGAGTTGCGGGCGCAGCTTGCCGGCCCGTTGCAGTTCCCGCAGCAGCTCGCTGATTTCGGCCCTGAGCGCATCGTTCATGGCCCGATAACCTTCGGGCAGTTCATTGCTGCCACCGAACAGGATCAATGGCAGCAGTTCGCGCCACAGGCTGGGGTGCATGACTTCCAAGGCATAACCCGTCAGCAGCCGTTCCAGGTGGCACAGCGCCTCGACCGGGTCCTCTATTTCCCGGATCAGGCTGCGCGTGTCAGTGATGGCGCGTTGATCGGCGTGGTGCAGGATTTCCAGGATGATTTCCTGCTTGTTGCCGAAGTACTTGAACACCGTGGGCGGCGACACCCCGGCCTGGCTGGCGATCTGTTCGATGGTGGTGTTCTGGAAACCCTGGCGCTCGAACAGTTCGATCGCCGCCTTGCTGATGGCTTGCCGGCGTTCGGCTTTCTGACGTTCACGCAGTCCGCTCACGGGAGGTCCTTGTCACGAGTAAAAAGAGGGGCATCAGGCGCTTGTCGGCCCGGTATCCCTGCAAAATACTTAATTGGGTAAAGCTTTTAAAGCTCTAATTGCCATTCAAGGCGCCTGCCGCCGATGTTTCTTCAGGCGGTAGGCAAATTGCGCCCGGCTCAGTCCCACGAGCCTGGCCGCAGCGGCCAGGTTGCCTGCGTTCTGTTGCAGCGCCTCATTGATCAGGCGCGATTCCAGGCCCTCGATGGAAAACCCCTGTTCCAGTTGGCCAAGCGTATCCAACAGTGCAGGGCGGGGCACTTGCCCAGTGTTTGACAGGCTGCCGTGATCGTCCAGGCCATAGGGATCGGCCGGCATCGGCTCGTTGCGAAACAGGTGCACCAGGTCGATGGCCTGGCCTTCGTTACTGGCGATCAGGCCGCGCTCGATCAGGTTTTGCAGCTCGCGCACATTGCCCGCGAAGTCGTAGCGCAGCAACACCTTCAGGGCGCGCATGGTCAGGCCCACGGGGGTGCGCGCGTATTCCTGGCAGAAGCGCGTCAGGAACGCGTTGATCAACAGCGGGATGTCATCGCGGCGTTCCCGCAGGGGCGGCAGGGCAATGGGGTAGACATTCAGCCGGTAGAACAGGTCTTCGCGAAACGTACCGTCAGCGACGGCTTTGCGCAGGTCAAGGTTGGTAGCGGCCACCACCCGCACATCCACCTTGATGCCGCGCACGCCGCCGACCCGTTCGATCTCGCGCTCCTGCAAGGCCCGCAGCAGTTTGCTTTGCCCGGTCAGGCTGAGGCTGGTGATTTCATCCAGAAACAGTGTCCCGCCCTGGGCTCGCTCGAAACGTCCGGGACGTGAGTGTGTCGCGCCGGTATACGCCCCACGTTCGACACCGAAGAGTTCGGCTTCGATCAGGTTATCCGGGATGGCCGCGCAATTGAGCGCCACGAACGGGCTGTCACGGCGACAGCTGAGCTGGTGCAACTGGCGAGCGAACATCTCTTTACCCACCCCTGACTCACCGCTGATCAGCACGGTCGCGGGCGTCAGCGCGACCCGTTGCAGGGCCTGCATCGCGGCGTTGAACGCGGCACTGGCGCCCACCAACGGCGGAGGCTGGCTGCCGCTGGCACGGTTGCCCATCGCGCTATCGAGCGTAGGGGCGGCGGCGGGGCGGGTGACGGTCTGGGACACATTCAGGTAGCGCAGGTCCTGCTCGACGTCGCCCCATTGCTCGGCCGTCTTGCCGATCACCCGGCAGCTTCGGTGGCCCATGCCGCGGCACTCCACTTCGCGGAAAATCACCATTTGCCCGAAAAGGCCACTGACGAAACCGATGGCGTAGCCCGTTTCTGTCCAGCACACCGGATCCTGGCCGACGCCATAGGCACCCACATGTTCGTCGGCCTCGCACGAGTGGTGCCAGAGAAACTCGCCTTCGTAGAAGCCTGAGTCGGCGTCGAACTTGAAGTGCAGGGGCTCGACCTTGGTCATGCCTTCCAGGGTGTGCAGATGTGTGCCGGCGCGAAACACGGCAGCGGCATCCGCCTGTGGCCAGCGTTCGCGGATCAGCCGGGCATCCCGCGCACCGGACGCGTAGCCGGCACGGGTGAACAGGCCGCGCGCCTGTTCCAGCCCCAGGCGCTCGATGACCTCCCTGCGCAGGGCACCAAACGACGAGCTGTGCAGCAACAACATACGTTGATCGTTGAGCCAAATCCGCCCGTCTTCGGGAGAAAAGAACAGGCAGTCGGTCAGTTCCGCCGGCGTCGGTGAACTGCTGTCGCTGAGTTGGCGGCTATCGCCCCTCGGATGGTAAGACGCGGTGGCCACCCGGTCGTCGGGCAGCGCGCTGTGGGGATTAGTCATTGTTATGCCCCTGCAAAGCGAGTGAACGATATGAGCAACTGTGAAGATAGTTATTAAACATAACCTTATCAATTGAACAAGTGCCAGGGGCCTGGTTTTTACCGCCGCGCTGCGGGGTGTCCATGGGCCGTGCGTGGCAACCCTTGGTCCAGAGCCTTCGGCGCGTTATGTCAGCGCCAGGGTGTGCAAGCGGCACAGCCTTTGCTCAAGGCTTGATGCGGCGTTTGCACCGTGTGCAGGCGATGACAATTACAAGAACCGGGAGTTGCCATGTCAGTGTCTGAAACCACCCATTTTCTACAGCGGGCCCTTGAGTCCGAATGCCTGTTCAACGGCGATTGGAGACCCGCTTCGGGAGCCCTGAGCGCGGTGATCGAACCGGCCACCGGCGAGCCGTTGATGCAGTGCGCCATGGCCAACCCGGCCGATATCGCCATCGCTTGCCGGAGTGCGGCCCTGGCGCAGCCGGCATGGGCCGCCCTCGGCCCACGGGAACGCGCCGAGGTGTTTCGCAAGGCGGCGGACCTGGCTCAGCAGTCCTTTGCCGAACTGGCGCTGTACGTCGCGCGGGAAACCGGCGGCGCGCTGTTCAAGGGCGAACACGAGGTGCGCGAGGCCATTGTGCTGCTGCATCAGGCGGCGGGGCTGTTGTCCCAACCCCATGGGCTGGTGCTGCCCAGTGCGGCCGGTCGCCTGTCTTACGCCCGGCGTCAGCCCCATGGCGTGGTCGGGGTGATTTCACCGTTCAATTTCCCCCTGGTGCTGTCGCTGCGCTCGGTGGCGCCGGCCCTGGCTGCGGGGAATGCGGTGGTGCTCAAGCCCGATCCACAGACGCCGGTCAGCGGTGGTTTTATCATCGCCCGGCTGTTTGAAGAGGCGGGTTTGCCCAAGGGGCTGTTGCACGTATTGCCCGGTGCCGCGCCGGCGGGTGAAGCGCTGTGCCGCGACCCGAATGTGCGGATGATCGCGTTCACCGGTTCCACGGCGGCCGGGCGCAAAGTCGCCGAGGTGGCCGGGCGGCATCTGAAAAAGGTCGCGCTGGAACTGGGCGGCAAAAACCCCCTGATCGTTCTTGAAGACGCTGATCTGGACCTGGCCGCGAGCAACGCAGCCTGGGGCGCCTGGCTGCACCAGGGGCAGATCTGCATGGCGACCGGCTTGATTCTCGCCCATGAATCCATCGCCGAACGCCTCACGCGCAAGTTGGTGGACAAGGCCCGGGCACTGACCGTGGGCAATGCCGCGCGAGGTGAAGCCGCACTCGGTCCGTTGATCAATCAACGGCAATTGCAGCGCGTGCACGAGATTGTCAGCGACAGCCTGCAGGCCGGCGCGCGGTTGGAGGCGGGCGGCGAATACGACCGGTTGTTCTACCAGCCCACCGTACTCAGTGGTGTGCGTCCAGGCATGCGCGCCTTCGAGGATGAAATTTTCGGCCCGGTGGCGACGGTCGTCAGTTTTACCACCGACGAGGAGGCCATCGAACTGGCCAACCGCACCGAGTACGGCCTCTCGGCGGCCATCATCTCGCCGTCGGTCGGGCGCGCCATGGCCATCGGCGAGCGGCTCGACTGCGGCCTGCTGCACATCAACGACCAGACCGTGGCCGACGAATGCATCAACCCTTTCGGTGGGCGCGGTGCCTCCGGCAATGGCGGCAGCGTGGGCGGGCCGGCCGACTGGGACGAATACAGCCAGTGGCAATGGGTCACGGTGAAAAATACGCCGCCGACCTATCCCTTCTAAGCCCCGGCCCATGGGGTTGAAACACGCATGCCTATACAAAAACAAGAGGGCTTGAACATGAACCTGCACAACAAAACCTTGATCGTCACCGGTGTCGCTTCCGGCATTGGCGCCGAGCTGGCACGGCTCGCGCGTTTCCAGGGGGCGACGGTGATCGGTGTCGATCGCCATGCACCGCAACTGACCCTGGATGGCTTCTTCCAGGCCGACCTGGGCGATCCGGCCAGCATCGATGCGCTGGTGACGCGCCTGCCGGCGCGCGTCGATGGGCTGTGCAACATCGCCGGCGTGCCCGGTACGGCGCCGGTGCAAACGGTGGCCGAGGTCAATTACCTGGGGTTGCGGCATCTCACCCAAGCGCTGCTGCCACGCATGCCGGCGGGCGGCAGCATCGTCAATGTCGCCTCGGTCCTCGGTGCGCAATGGCCGCAACGCCTGGAACTGCACAAGGCCCTGGCCGCGACGCACAGCTTCGAGGCCGGGCAGCAGTGGCTGGCGGCCAATCCGGTGGAGCAGGCCAGCTGTTACCAGTACTTCAAGGAAGCGCTGATCGTGTGGAGCTTCCAGCAATCCCAGGGCTGGTTTCGTGATCACTCGGTACGTATCAACTGCGTCGCGCCGGGGCCGGTGTTCACCCCGATTCTCGGCGATTTCGTCAGCATGCTCGGGCCGGAGCGGGTGGCCGCGGACAACCAGCGCATGACCCGCCCGGCCCTGGCCGATGAGGTGGCCGCGGTGATCGCCTTCCTCTGCTCGGACGCTGCGCGCTGGGTCAACGGGGTCAACCTGCCGGTGGATGGTGGGTTGGCGGCGACCTACGTGTAAAGGTTGTAACGGCGGTAAACCCCGGTGCGGATCCACCGTGCCGGGGGTCTTGAACAACAACAAAAATACAGGACATACAAGATGCTCAAGCCTATCTTGCGGGCGGTTGCGGCCATGACTTTTGTCGCACTGACATCGACTGCACACGCTTACGATTTGCCCGGACTCAACCTGGGCAGCACCAGTTTCTACGACGGCTCACCGGCCCCGGCCGGCCCGGGCTGGTACCTGGAGGAATACCTGACGTACTCCCGGGCCAGCCGCTTCAATGATGCCAACGGCCACAAGCTGGCATTGCCCAAGCAGGACGTGGAAGTGGTGGCGCCTACCACCCAGATCATCTACCTCGGCCAACCCCTGGCCAATGGTGCGATGCCGGGATTCACCCTGATCAACACCTCCCTGGCCCACGTGGACGTCGACGATGGGTTGAACAATGCGGCGCTGAGTTCGCGGGCTGGCTTTGGTGATGTGATTGTGGGGCCCTTCCTGCAACTGCCGACCCTGAGCCGCGCCGATGGCAGCCCACTGCTGACCCAACGTATCGAAGCCGATATTTCGGTGCCGGTGGGGGCCTATGACCGCAAGCGCTCGATCAACCCCGGCAGCAACTTCTGGTCATTCAACCCGTATTACGCGGCGACGTATTGGTTCAACCCGAAGTGGTCGGCGAGCGGGCGTTTCATGTACCTGTGGAATGGCAAGAATGATGACCCGCAGGCCGGCTTTGGGGATGTTTCCGATACCCAGGCCGGCCAGGCGTTGCATGCCAACCTGACGCTGCAATATGCCTTGAGCCAGCAACTGAGCGTGGGGGTGAACGGCTACTGGTTGAAGCAGATCACCGACACCAAGGTCGATGGGCACGCCGTGAGCGGGCGTCGGGAGAAGGTCTGGGCCATGGGCCCAGGCCTGGTCTATGCCTTCAACAAGGAGAACGTGCTGTCGGTGAACGCTTACTTCGAGCAGCAGGCTGAGAACCGCACGCAGGGCAACAAGCTGGTGCTCAACTGGCTGCACAAGTTCTAGGCCTTGGTGTGCCCGGCCGCTGCCGGGGTGGGCAGGTTCAGTGGCGCCGTACGCACCATCACACTGATGATGGTCAGTGCGGCGATCACTACACCGGGGGAGGTCGCCAGCAGTACCCCGGCGGTGCCGGCGCCAGCGGCAAGCAGTTGCCCGGCCGCCAGCGGCCCGGCTACCGAACCCAGGCGGCCGACGGCCACGGCCGCACCGACACCGGTGGCGCGCACCGAGGTGGGGTAGGAGGGCGGTGCCGACGCGTACAGCACCAACTGCGCGGCCATGACGAACAGGCCGGCGGCAAACCCGGCAATGGCCATGGGCACGATGCCCACCGACAACCCGACCCCTGCCAACGCCGCCAGCAACCCGGCATACACGGACAGCACCACTTTGACGGCGTTGCACCGGTCCAGCAGCACGCCACCGAGCAGCGAACCCAGGGCGCCGCCAATATTGAAGAGCATCTGCACCATGCCCGCCTGGGGTTTGCTGAAACCTTGCTCCAGCAACAGCGACGGCAGCCAGTTCAGCAGCATGTACATCACGGTCAGGGTGAAGAAGTAGCTGAGCCACAAGGCCAGTGTGGTGCGGGCGCGACCTTCGCCGAACAGCGCCTGGCCGGTGGAGGGGCGGGCGCCGGGGGTGTTGTCGCGCTGTTGGCGAAAGGCGGTGGATTCAGGCAGCAACAGGATCATCAACGGCACGGCGAGCAAGGGGGCCAGGCCGCCGATGATGAAGGTGGTCTGCCAGTGTTCACTGGAAAACATCGCCACCACGGCCGCCAATGCGCCACCCAACGGTACGCCGCAGTACATGACGCTGATGGCGGTACCACGGTTGCGTTCGCTGACCGCTTCGGCGCACAGCGCGATCAGGTTGGGCAGCGCGGCGCCCAGCCCCAGGCCGGTGAGAAAACGCACCAACAGCAGGTTCGGGTAGCTTTCCACAAACGCAGTGCTCAGGGAGAACAGGCCGAACAGCAGCACGGCGATCACCAGGATTTTCTTGCGCCCGATGCGGTCAGCGACCCAACCACCGAAGAACGCCCCCGGCAGCAGGCCAATGATCCCGATGCTGAATACCCAGCCGAGCATCTTCGGGTCCAGGGCAAAACTCTGGCGCAATCCTGCGGCAGCGGTTCCGGCGGCCTGCAGATCGAACCCCTCGATCAGCGCAACGATAAAGCACAACGCGATAGTCAGCGTCGAACGACGCGATGGACTGTCCATGGGCAAACCTCATTGTTGTTTTTGTTGTGGTGGCAAGCACGAATGGCTGCTGGTGATTAAGATAACAAAGATAACTAAAAAATGAATGGCGGATGAAAATTGCCAAAATAAATAAATAAGTACTTTAAATACAGGTAGTTGTGGTTCGTATCTGTGATCGACTTAAAAATAGATATCTTTATTAATGTTCGATTATCGGTCATTCGCAGTTGACGAGCAGCGTCGGCTGTTTCCATTCTTTGTTCGCCAAGCCCAGTGGGCCGAGCCTGTGCCACCCCAAAAACAACAACAAAAAATGGACAACGAACATGCCAGAACTCCCTATGGAAGACGCTGTAGCCGTCGCCCGTGTGCCGAACAACCCTGCGTGCCTGCTCATGGCGTTGCTGGCCTTGAGCGTGCTGCCCACCCCGCTTTGGGCGGCAGGCTTTGTCGACGACAGCCACGGCACGTTGACCCTGCGCAATTACTACCTGGACCGCGACTACAAGGACGACGGTGCGAAGACCGCCGCGCGGGAATGGGCCCAGGCATTTATCGTCAACCTGGAGTCGGGATATACCCCAGGCCCGCTGGGTTTTGGCCTGGATGTCCGCGGCCTGATGGGGGTCAAGCTCGACTCGTCGCCAGACCGCAGCGGCACCGAGTTGTTGCCGGTGTCGGCCAGTGACAAGCGCGCTGCCGATGAATACTCGCGCCTGGCACCGACCGCCAAGTTGCGGTTTGCACAAACCACCGTAAAGACCGGCGACGTATCGATCTTCCTGCCGTTCGCCTTTGCCAGCCCCTCGCGCCTGTTGCCGCAAACCTTTCGCGGCACCACCTTGAGCTCCAAGGACATCGATGGCCTGACCCTCAATACCGGCTACATCGACCGCATCAACAAGCGCGATTCCACCGACTACCAGGCCATGACCATCGCCTCGCCCAACCGGCGTTTCAACCCCACCGCCACCACCTCGCACCTGGCGTACGTGGGCGGTGATTACCAGGTCAACAAAGACCTCAGCCTGCGCGTCTATCACTCGCAAATCGCGGACCTCTACCAGCAGGACACCCTGGCATTGCTGCACAATCTGCCCGTGGGCGATGGCGTGCTCACCAGCGACCTGCGCAGTTTCTTCAGTCGCGAGGACGGCAGCGCCAAGGCGGGCAATGTGGATAACCGCAACCTCTCGGCGTTATTCGGCTACCGCCTGGGCGGTCACCGATTCAGCCTGGGCTACATGCATTCCAGTGGAGAGACGGCCACGCCCTATATCTCCGGCACCGAGCTGATGGGCATGAGCGAGCTGACCATGAGTTCGGACTTTCTCAATGCCAAGGAGCGCACGTGGCAAGCGATCTACGACTATGACTTCGCGGCATCCGGCCTGCCTGGGCTGAAGAGCCGGCTGCGTTATGTGCGTGGCGACAACATCGAACTGGCAGCGTTCAACGCCGAGGATCGCAAGGAGCGCGAGTTCCAGATGGAGCTGGGCTATGTGATCCAGAGCGGCCCGCTGAAGAACGTCGGGTTGATGGCGCGCAAGTCGATCTACCGCAATGACTTCCCAGGCGGCGCGGCCTTTCGCGATGAAAACCAGACCCGGTTCCTGGTGCTCTACACCGTGGCGCTCTGGTAAGCCGGTCAGTCCTGATAGACCTTCTTCAGCAAGCGCAGCAGCTCTTCACGTTCCTGGCCGTCGAGGGCGGCCGTGGCGTCGAGGTCGCTCTGGGCGGCAATGTCCTTGAGCTCCTTGAGCAGGGTTTCGCCGGTCTTGCTGAGGAAGATCCCGTAGGAACGCTTGTCCGGCTTGCAACGCACTCGCACCGCGAGCGCACGGCTTTCCAGCTTGTTCAGCAACGGCACCACCTGGGGCGGCTCGATGGCCAGGGCGCGAGCCAGGTCGGCCTGCATCAGGCCAGGGTTCTGCTCGATGATCGCCAGGGCCGAGAACTGGGCGGGGCGCAGGTCGTGGTCGGAAAGACGGCCAATCAGGTTCTGGAACAACTTGAGCTGGGCGCGACGCATGGCGTAACCGATCAGGTCGTCCAGGGCCGAATCCATTGGCACGCGTGCCTCGTTGGGATCAGGCAGGGCCTGGCTGGCGTCGGCGAGGTTGGAAGGCTTGGCCATTAACAGTGCAATCCTCAGAAGGTGGAGGTTAAGAAGGCTATCTAGTTTGCCGAGGTTGGAGCGCCATGGCTATGCCGGCTTTTCATAACGCCCGCACAGCGTAGGTTTTACAGCGAAAAAATATTGGTTATGCGGATTAATAGTTAATTGACATAACTATATTTGCGGTTTAATTTCGAATCATCTTCAAACCCAGAACAAGAGCGTACCGCCATGAGCAATTACGAAGGCCGTTGGACCACCGTCAAGGTTGAGATCGAAGAAGGCATTGCCTGGGTCATTCTCAATCGTCCGGAAAAGCGCAACGCCATGAGCCCGACCCTGAACCGGGAAATGATCGACGTGCTGGAAACCCTCGAGCAGGACCCTGCCGCCGGCGTGCTGGTGTTGACCGGTGCCGGCGAAGCCTGGACCGCTGGCATGGACCTCAAGGAGTACTTTCGCGAGGTGGACGCCGGCCCGGAAATCCTCCAGGAGAAAATCCGCCGCGAAGCCTCGCAATGGCAATGGAAATTGCTGCGCATGTACGCCAAGCCCACCATCGCCATGGTCAATGGCTGGTGCTTCGGTGGCGGCTTCAGCCCACTGGTGGCCTGCGACCTGGCGATCTGCGCCGACGAAGCCACTTTCGGCCTCTCGGAAATCAACTGGGGTATCCCGCCGGGCAACCTGGTGAGCAAAGCCATGGCCGACACCGTGGGCCATCGCCAATCGCTGTACTACATCATGACCGGCAAGACGTTTGGCGGGCAGAAAGCCGCCGAAATGGGCCTGGTCAACGAAAGCGTGCCCCTGGCCCAACTGCGCGAAGTGACCATTGAGCTGGCGCGCAACCTGCTGGAGAAAAACCCGGTGGTGCTGCGTGCCGCCAAGCATGGCTTCAAGCGCTGCCGCGAACTGACCTGGGAGCAGAACGAGGATTACCTCTACGCCAAGCTCGATCAGTCGCGCCTGCTCGACACCGAAGGTGGCCGCGAGCAGGGCATGAAGCAGTTCCTTGACGACAAGAGCATCAAGCCTGGCCTGCAGGCGTATAAACGCTGAAGGGCGCGGCCACCTGGCCGCGCCGTTGTACCCTGTTTGAACGTATTCCCGATAAAGACAATAAAGAGGAATCACCATGCTGGACGTGCCCCTGTTGATCGGCGGCCAGGCGTGCCCCGCCCGTGACGGTCGAACCTTCGAACGCCGCAACCCGGTGACCGGTGAAGTGGTCTCGCGGGTTGCCGCCGCGACCCTGGAAGATGCCGATGCCGCCGTAGCGGCCGCTCACGCCGCGTTCCCCGCGTGGGCGGCGCTGGCGCCCAACGAACGCCGCACCCGCTTGCTCAAGGCTGCCGAGCAATTGCAGGCGCGCAGCGCCGAATTCATTGCCGCCGCCGGCGAGACCGGCGCCATGGCCAACTGGTATGGCTTCAACGTGCGCCTGGCGGCCAACATGCTGCGCGAAGCCGCGTCGATGACCACCCAGATCACCGGTGAGGTGATCCCCTCCGATGTGCCCGGCAGCTTCGCCATGGCCTTGCGTCAGCCGTGCGGCGTGGTGCTGGGCATTGCGCCGTGGAATGCCCCGGTGATCCTCGCCACCCGTGCCATCGCCATGCCGCTGGCCTGCGGCAATACCGTGGTGCTCAAGGCCTCGGAGCTGAGCCCGGCAGTGCACCGCCTGATCGGCCAGGTGTTGCAGGATGCCGGCCTGGGTGACGGCGTGGTCAACGTCATCAGCAATGCCCCGGCGGATGCCGCGGCGATTGTCGCGCGGCTGATCGCCAACCCGGCCGTGCGCCGGGTCAACTTTACCGGTTCGACCCATGTGGGGCGGATTGTCGGCGAGCTCTCGGCGCGTCACCTCAAGCCGGCTTTGCTGGAGTTGGGTGGCAAGGCGCCGTTGCTGGTGCTCGACGACGCCGACCTCGACGCTGCGGTCGCGGCGGCGGCCTTTGGGGCTTATTTCAACCAGGGCCAGATTTGCATGTCCACCGAACGCCTGATTGTCGATGCCAAGGTCGCCGATGCGTTCACCGCCAAGCTGGCGGCCAAGGTCGCGACCCTGCGCGCGGGTGACCCCGCTGCGCCGGATTCGGTACTGGGTTCGCTGGTGGACGCCAGCGCCGGCACACGCATCAAGGCGCTGATCGACGATGCCCTGGCCAAGGGCGCACGCCTGGTGACGGGCGGCCAGCTGGAGGGCAGCATCCTGCAGCCGACCCTGATCGATGGCGTTACCGAACACATGCGCTTGTACCGCGAAGAATCCTTCGGCCCGGTGGCGGTGCTGCTGCGCGGTGACGGTGATGAAGCCTTGCTGCGCCTGGCCAACGATTCCGAGTTCGGCCTTTCGGCTGCGATCTTCAGCCGTGACACCGGGCGTGCACTGGCCCTGGCGCAACGGGTCGAGTCGGGCATTTGCCATATCAACGGCCCGACCGTGCATGACGAGGCGCAGATGCCGTTCGGTGGCGTCAAATCCAGCGGCTACGGCAGCTTTGGCGGCAAGGCCTCGATCGAGCACTTCACGCAATTGCGCTGGGTGACCTTGCAGAACGGGCCGCGGCATTACCCGATCTGAGCAGGCGTCGCGACATAACAATAACGAGGCGGCTTTGATCCGCCTTGCTGGAGGACACCCTTGTGAGTTCCGAATTCAGACCGCAGCCCCAGCCCGCACCGCGCTATCGCGAGGTCTCCATCGGCCACGCACCGGTGGCGGTCACTGAAGAACACGGCGTGCTGCATATGCGCTCCCTGGAGCCCCTGGCCGAGTTGCCAGCGCGCTTGCTCGATCGCCTGGTGCATTGGGCCCAGGTGCGCCCCGAGCAGACATTTATCGCGGCGCGCCAGGCCGGCGCTGATTGGCGCCGGGTCAGCTACCGGGAAATGCTCGACAGCGTGCGCGCGATTGCCCAGGGCCTGTTGAACTATGGGCTCTCGGCGGATAAACCGTTGGCACTGCTGTCGGGCAACGACATCGAGCATTTGCAGGTGGCGCTCGGCGCGATGTACGCCGGTATTCCCTACTGCCCGGTATCGCCGGCCTATTCGTTGCTGTCCCAGGATTTCGCCAAGCTGCGCCATGTCTGTGGCTTGCTGCAGCCAGGGCTGGTGTTCGTCAGCGACGCGGCGGTTTACCAGCGCGCCATCGACGCCGTCTTGCCGGCCGAGACCCCGCTGATCAGCGTGCGCGGCCATGTGCCTGGACGCACTCAGGTCAGCTTCGCCAGCCTGCTGCAAACGCCGGGCGGCGCCGAGGCCGACGCGGCGTTCCAGGCCACCGGCCCCGACAGCATCGCCAAGTTCCTGTTCACCTCGGGCTCGACCAAATTGCCCAAGGCGGTGATTACCACCCAGCGCATGCTCTGTGCCAACCAGCAAATGCTGTTGCAGACCTTTCCAGTGTTCGGCGAAGAACCGCCAGTGCTGGTGGACTGGCTGCCGTGGAACCACACGTTCGGCGGCAGCCACAACGTCGGCATTGTGCTCTACAACGGCGGCACCTTTTACCTCGATGATGGCAAGCCCACGGCTCAGGGCTTTGCCGAGACCCTGCGCAACCTCAAGGAGGTGTCGCCCACCGCCTATTTGACGGTGCCCAAGGGTTGGGAAGAACTGGTCAACGCCCTGGAACAGGACGCCGAGTTGCGCGAGCGTTTTTTTGCGCGCATGAAACTGTTTTTCTTCGCTGCCGCCGGCCTTTCGCAAAGTGTCTGGGACCGCCTAGACCGCGTGGCCGAGCTGCACTGTGGTGAACGCATCCGCATGATGGCCGGGCTGGGCATGACCGAAGCCGCACCGTCCTGCACCTTCACCACCGGGCCACTGTCCATGGCCGGTTATATCGGTTTGCCCGCGCCGGGCTGCGAGGTACGCCTGGTGCCGGTGGACGGCAAGTTCGAAGGGCGCTTTCGCGGGCCGCACATCATGCCCGGGTACTGGCGCGCCCCCCAGCAAACCGCCGAGGTCTTCGACCAGCAGGGTTTTTATTGCTCGGGCGATGCAATCAAGCTGGCCGACCCGAATCAGCCGCAACTGGGGCTGATGTTCGACGGGCGAATTGCCGAGGATTTCAAGCTGTCCTCCGGGGTGTTTGTCAGCGTCGGTCCGTTGCGCAATCGCGCGGTGCTCGAAGGCTCGCCCTTGGTGCAGGACCTGGTGGTTGCGGCGCCGGACCGCGAATGCCTGGGCGCCCTGGTATTCCCTCGGCTCTACGAGTGCCGTCGGCTGGCGGGGCTGGACGCGGCCGCCAGCGACGCCGAAGTGCTCGCCAGCGCGCCGGTGCGCCAGTGGTTCCGCGACTGGCTGCAGCGCCTCAACCGCGAGGCCACCGGCAATGCCAGTCGCCTGGAATGGATTGCCCTGCTCGACGAGCCCGCGTCCATCGACCGTGGGGAAATCACCGACAAAGGCTCGATCAACCAGCGTGCGGTACTGCAATGGCGCGCGGCCAAGGTCGAGGCGTTGTATCGCGGTGAAGACGCGTCGATCCTGCGCGCCGAGCGCCAGCCTTGAACAGCGTCGGGCAGTACTCGGCGTTTGCCGACGTGGCGATTTTCGAGGCAGTGCGCACGCCGTGGGTGGACCTGGGCGGGGCACTGTCCCAGGTGTCGCCCATCGACCTTGGGATCAAGGTCGGCCGTGAAGTGCTGGCCCGCGCCGGCGTCGACCCCTTGGCAGTGGACAGCGTACTGGCCGGCTCCATGGCCCAGGCCAGCTTCGATGCCTACTTGCTGCCACGGCATATCGGCTTGTACAGCGGTGTGGCGCAAGCGGTCCCGGCACTGGGGGTGCAGCGCATCTGCGCCACCGGTTTCGAGCTGTTGCGCCAGGCCGCTGAACAGCTGCGCGACGAGGTGCAACTGGCGTTGTGCGTGGCCAGTGAGTCCATGTCGCGCAACCCGATTGCGGCCTACACCCACCGGGATGGGTTTCGTCTCGGTGGCGAGGTGCAATTCAAGGATTTCCTCTGGGAGGCCCTGTACGACCCGGCCCCGGGCCTGGACATGATCGCCACCGCCGACAACCTGGCGCGCCGTTATGGCCTGAGCCGCGAGGCCGTGGACCGTCACGCCTGCGACAGCCATCAGCGTGCCTTGCAGGCGCAACGTGACGGCGCCTGGGCGGAAGAAATCGTCACGGTCGACAACCAGGTGTTCGAGCTTGAGGGGTACCAGCCCAGGGGCATTAGCCTCGCGCGCCGGGCCGGTGCCGTCAGCGTCGACAGCCACCCACGACCCACCGACCTTGCGGCCCTGGCGCGCTTGCGCACCGTGCATCCAGACGGCGTGCAAACCGCCGGCAACAGTTGCGCGGTGGTCGATGGCGCGGCGGCGGCGCTGGTGGGGCGCGCCTCGGCCTGTACGCATCCGCCCCTGGCCCGGCTGCTGGCCAGCGCGGTGGTCGGTGTGGCCCCCGAGTTCATGGGCATCGGCCCGGCACCGGCGATCCGCCTGCTGCTGCAACGCAGCGGGTTGCACCTGGGCGACATCGGCCGCTTCGAGATCAACGAAGCCCAGGCCGGCCAAGTACTGGCGGTGGCCCAGGAACTGGAGCTGGACAGCACCCGCCTCAACGTCCAGGGCGGCTCGCTTGCGCTGGGGCATCCACTGGCCGCCACCGGCCTGCGCCTGGTGATGACCCTGGCCCGGCAACTGCGCCAGCACAACCTGCGCTACGGGATTGCCTCGGCGTGTGTGGGCGGCGGGCAGGGCATGGCGTTGCTGATCGAGAACCCTACCTATCGCGCTTGAGTGCGCGATTCTTTTTTTGTCGATGAGGTGTCCCGATGTGGAGCTATGAGGCGCCCCTGCGCGATATGCAATTTGTCCTTGAACACTGGTTGCAGGCGCCCGCCACCTGGCAGCGTAACCCGGCGTTCGCGGCCCTGGATCTGCCGCTGGCGGTACAAGTGCTGGAGGAGGCGGCACGCTTCAGCCAGGGTGTGCTGGCGCCGTTGAACGGCCACGGTGATCGCCAGGGCTGCCGCTGGCAGGCGGGCCAGGTCAGCACCCCGGACGGCTTCGTCGCGGCCTATCGCGCCTATGTCGAGGGCGGATGGCCGGCGCTGGCGTGTGCCGAGGAGCAGGGCGGGCAGGGCTTGCCGCAATTGCTCGACGCGGCGCTGCAAGAGATGCTCTACGCCAGCAACCATGCCTGGGCCATGTACACCGGGATCGCCCATGGCGCCTACCTGTGCCTCAAGGCCCACGCTGCTCCGTGGTTGCAGGCGCGCTACCTGCCCGACATTGTCAGTGGCCAGGCCTTGCCCACCATGTGCCTGACCGAGCCCCAGGCCGGCAGCGATGTCGGCTTGCTGCGCTGTCGTGCTGAACCCCAGGCAGATGGCAGTTATCGCCTCAACGGCAGCAAGCTGTTTATCTCCGGCGGCGAGCACGACCTCACGGCCAATATCCTGCACCTGGTGCTGGCGCGCCTGCCCGATGCGCCGCCGGGCAGTCGAGGCATTTCGCTGTTCCTGGTGCCCAAGCAACTGGACGATGGCCAGGCCAATGGTGTGCACTGCAATGGCATCGAACACAAGATGGGCATCAAGGGCAGTGCCACCTGCTCCCTGGTGTTCGACGCCGCCCAAGGCTGGCTGATCGGCGACGTCAATCGCGGCCTGGCGGCGATGTTCGTGATGATGAACTCGGCGCGCCTGCATGTGGGCCTGCAAGGCCTGGGGCATGTCGAGGCCGCTTGGCAGAACGCCCGGCAATACGCCGCCGAACGCGTGCAGATGCGCGCGCCGTCAAGGCCGGAAGAAGTGGCGGCCCAGGCGGCTGATCCGATCCGTTATCACCCGGCCATGCGCCGCGTGTTGCTGGAGTTGCGCGCCACCAGCGAGGGGATGCGCGCGATTGGCTATTGGGCTGCGCACCTGCTTGATCAGGCCGAGCATGACCCGCACTCGTCGGCCGCCCAGTTGGCGCCGTTGCTGACGCCGATCATCAAGGCGTTTTTCACCGAACAGGGCTTTCGCCAGGCCAGCCATGCGCTGCAGGTGTTCGGCGGTTACGGCTACGTCACCGAGTTCGCCATCGAGCAAACCCTGCGCGACAGCCGCATCGCGATGATCTATGAGGGCAGCAACGAGATCCAGGCCAATGACCTGCTGCTGCGCAAGGTGCTGGCGGATGAGGGCCGCGCCTTTGGCCTGCTGCTGGCCGAGTTGCGCACGGAAGCCGCGCAGGGCGGGGAGTGCGGCGAGTGTGCCGGTTTTGCCCAGGCACTGGGCAGCCTGTGTGACGCGTTGGCGAGTGTGGTCGAGGCCATCGGTGAACGAGCGCTGGATGACAGCGAGTACCCCTATCGGGCCGCGCCGGACTTTCTCCAGTTATGTGGCGTGGCGCTGCTGGCATTTGCCTGGGCGCGGGCCGCACGGGTCTCCAGGGCACTGCCCGAAGACGATCCATTGCGAGCCGCCAAGCTGCAAAGCGCCGGGTTCTTTTTCGATTACCTGCCGTCGCGTTTGGCGCAGCACCTCGGGGCAATCGACGGCGCGCGCGCAGCGCTGGCGTTCGTCTGACGGCGCCGGGCGCTTGCGGTACTATGGCGACTCACGTTTTCTGGAAGTTGCCTGGATGAGTAAACCCGGTCAATTGGTGCTGGTTGCACTGCGCAAGATGATCGCCAGCGGGGAGCTGGCGGCGGGGGAGCGCCTGATGGAGATTCCCACGGCGCAGCGGTTCGGTGTGTCGCGCATGCCCGTGCGCATGGCGTTTCGTACCCTCGAACAGGAAGGGTTGCTGGTGCCGTTCGGCGGGCGTGGGTATCAGGTCCGTTCGGTCAGCCCGGACGACATTGCCGGCGCCGTCGAAGTGCGTGGCGTGCTTGAGGGCCTGGCGGCGCGTCAAACCGCCGAGCGCGGTTTATCTGCTGCGGCGCGCGCGACACTGGAGCGCTGCCTGGTAGAAGGCGACCAACTGTTCGACAAGGGCTACGTGACCGAAGACGACCTGGAGGTCTATCACGACCTGAACATGCGCTTTCACCACGTCATCGTCGAAGGCAGCCACAACCCGGCGATCGCCGACGCCCTGGCACGCAACGATCACCTGCCGTTCGCGTCGGTGACCGCGCTGGCGGTGGATCGCGAGGACATGGCCCGCGAATACCGGCGCTTCAACTATGCCCACATGCAACACCACTCGGTCTTTGATGCCCTGGTCAATCGCCAGGGCGCGCGGGCCGAAGCCATCATGCGCGAGCACGCCAATGCGACCTTGCGCTATGCCGAGATCTTCAGCTCGGCCACCGCCGACGCGCGCATGAAGGTAATTTTGCCCGCGTCGTGACACCTGTCAGATATCGAGCACCAGCAGCGCGGTCTTCGCGCGTGAGCAGCAGGGCGTGAACTGATCATTCAACGCCTGTTCCTGCTCGGTGAGGAACAGGTCGCGATGTTCCGGTATGCCTTCCAGCACGCGGGTCAGGCAGGTGCCGCAAATGCCTTGTTCGCACGACACGGCAATCTCGATACCGTGGCTTTCCAGGACCTGGACCACCGTCTTGTCGGCTGGGATTTCGAAGACCTGGCCGCTGCTGGCGACTTTCACCGAAAAGCCCCCGTCGAGGCTGCTGTCCACCGGCGCCGCGGTGAAGTATTCGCGGTGCAGGCATGCCTCCTGCCAGCCCTGGGCCCGAGCGCTGTCGAGCACATGCTGCATAAAACCGCCGGGGCCGCACACATACAGGTGGACGTTGGCTTCGGGCGCTGCCAGTACCTGGGCGGCATTCAAGGCCGTGTGGGGCTGCTCATCGAAATGCAGGAACACCCGCTCGGCAAATGGCGATGTTTTCAGGCGCTGCACAAACGCCGCGCGGTCTTCGGCGCGGGCACAATAATGCAATTCGAAGTCGGCACCCGCGTGAGCCAGGCGCTCGGCCATGCACAGGATCGGGGTGATGCCGATGCCACCGGCAAACAGCAGGCTGCGCCGTGCGTCGTGGGCCAGGGGAAACAGGTTGCGTGGTTCGCTGATGGTCAGGTGTGTGCCCTCGTGCACCTGTTCGTGCAGGCTGCGCGAGCCGCCCCGGGAAGCCGGGTCCTTGAGCACACCGATCAGGTAGCGATGGCGTTCTTCAGGGTGATTGCACAGCGAATACTGGCGCACCTGTCCATCCGGCAGGTGCACGTCGATATGCGCGCCGGCACTGAAGGCCGGCAGCGGTTTGCCGTCGACGCTGGCCAGTTCGTAGCTGCAAATATCCTGGGCTTCGTTGTTGCGCGATACCACCACCACATCGATCATGTTCAGTCCTCGCAAGGGGTTGTGCCGTTCAGGCGGTGGTCGTGGCGATCAGTTGCGGTTCGAGGGCGCGTTCCTTGGCGATCAGTCGCTCCAGGATCTTGCGTGACTGCACGCCGCCGGCATCGATATTCAGTTTGAGCAGGTTGCGCGTCGGGTGGGCCAGCAGGTTCTGTTGCTGGCGTTCAAGCATCTCCAGGTCTTCGCTGAAAATCTTGCCCTGGCCTTCGCGAATACTGGCGGTCAGTGCTTCATCGTGGGGGTTGAAGTTGCGCGCCATGCCCCAGAAATACCAGATCGAGGTCTCGGTTTGCGGGGTGATGAAGTCGACCACGATGCTTGCCGCCTTGTGCTCGGGCGCGGCGTGGTAGCCGCCCTTGCCGGCGTGGGCCACGCCGACTTCGATGAGCACATGGCTGGGCGGGGTGAAGCGGCAGATCTGCCAGCGGTCCACCGGCACGTCATCGGCGAGGTTGTTGCCGCGCAGGGCCATGCGCCAGAACGGCGGGGCCATGATGTTTTCCATATGCCGCGCGGTGACCACTTCATCGCCTTCGACCGTGGTTACAGGTGGCGCTTCGTCGATTTCCTTCTGGCCGATGCTGGAGGCGTGGACGTAGGTTTCGTGGGTCAGGTCCATCAGGTTGTCGATCATCAGGCGGTAGTCGCACTGGATATCGAACAGCCCGCCGCCATAGGCCCATTCATCACTCACCGCCCATTCCAGATGATGGATCAGTGCCGGATCGGCCTGGGCCTGATCACCGGGCCACACCCAGATGAAACCGTAGCGTTCGACGGCGGCGAACGTCTTGTTGCAGGGAAAGCCGCGCACCCGCTGGCCGGGCATTTCCACGGTCTTGCCATCGCCGCCCATGACCAGGCCGTGGTAGCCACAGACCAGGTTGCCGTTTTCCACATAGCCCAGCGAGAGCGGCGCACCGCGATGGGGACAGAAGTCCTCGACCGCCACGACGGCGCCTTCCAGCCCACGATAAAACACCATTTTTTCACCGCAGATCTGTCGACCCAGCGGCTTTTGCGCGATTTCATCGGGGGTGCAGGCAACATACCAAGTGTTCTTGGGGTACATGGCGACTCTCCAGGCGAGTGATTATTCTTATTTAATGGATCCATTAAATGAGTGCTCGGATGGAGAGTCAATCTTGAATCGCTTTTTATCGGGCGATTATCGATCATTTTTTAAGTTATTGGATCCACTGATCGACGTTCATCACTGCCTTGAGTTGTTCGGCAAACGCTGTTTCATTTCACTTCGGGCAACGTAGAGCCCCCATCCACCACCAGGGTTTGCCCGGTGATATAAGCCGCCAGGTCAGACGCCAGGAACAGCATGGCCCCGGCAATATCCTGAGGGGCGCCGAGCCGCCCCAGGGGGACTCGGCCGGTGATGTCAGCGTTGACCTGTGCGTCGCCAAGGTTGTCCATGGCCGGCGTGGCGATCATCCCCGGCTCGACACCGTTGACGCGCACCTGGTAGGTGGCCAGTTCCAGTGCGGCGTTGCGAATGAAACCATTCACCCCGGCCTTTGAGGCTGCGTAATGGCTGAGCCCTGGGTAGGCGACCCTTGGCCCGGTGACTGATGAAGTGACCAGCACGCAGCCACCCCCTTGGCGCTGAAACATGGGCAGGGCTGCCTGAGTCAACCAGAACAGGGCCGAAAGATTGACTGCCAGTGTGCGTTCCAGCATGGACGGGGTGATCTGCGCGAACGCTGTCAACGGAAAGTAGCCGGCGTTGTGCACCAGGATATCCAGGCGCCCCCAGCGTCGTTCTATCTCCCCAACCAACTCGAACACCGCTGCCGCATCGGCCATATCAACGCCTGTGGCCTCGACCCGGCACGTGTGTGCCGTCAGCTCTGCGGCCAGCGCCTGGGCTTGCGTGACGCGCAGGTCGGCGATCATCACCCGCGCGCCACGCCAGGCGAACGCTTCGACGATGGCGCGGCCGATACCCTGCGCCCCACCGGTCACCAGTACCGTCTTTGCGCTGAAATCCAATGCTTCATGCATGTGTGTGCTCCAGGCGGGCATAGGCCAGCGTTGGTACATCGACAATGCTCGAACCGCCATCGGCGACGACGCTCGCACCGGTGATGATCGAGGCGTCGGGGCCGGCCAGGAAGCGGCATACCCTGGCGATTTCTTCTGCGCTGGCCGGGCGACGCAACGGCACATCGGCACATACGCGTGCGTAGGCTTGTTGCAGTGTTTCGCCATGGAAATTCATCAATGGCTGCATTTCTTCGTCAGCCATCGGTGTGGTGACCCAGCCTGGGCACACCGCGTTGACGCGCACCCCACGTGGCCCGTAGTCGCGGGCCAGGGAGCGATTGAGCCCGAGCAGTGCGTGCTTGGCGGTGGTGTAGCCGCACACGTCGGGGCCGGCGGCCAACGAGGCGAGGGAGCCGAGGAGAACGATGTTGCCGGCACTGGCGATCAGCAGCGGCAGGCAGGCCCGGGCGCTGTAGAACGCGCTGTCCAGGTTGCTGCGCAACGCGGCTTCCCAACTCGACGGGTGGGTCTCGGTGGCGCTGCCCAGGCCATGCCCGCCGGCGCAGGCCAGCAGCACATCGAGGCGACCGTAGTGGGCTTGAATCTGCGCGATAAAACCCTCCCAGGTGTCTGGGCAGGCGGCATCGCCCACCAGGATCAGGCCTCCGGTTGTCTGCGCAACCTGCTCCAGGAGCGCGCGCCGACGGCCGATCAACACCAGGTTGGCACCTTCGGCGGCGTACAGGCGGGCGCAGGCGGCACCGATGCCCGTGCCGGCACCGGTGATGACGACGGTACGTGGATCAGGCATCGGGATACTCCGTGCGGTTAAGGACCTGGCAGTAGGAACTGACCGGGAAATTGGACAGGGCGTCGAAGGACGCACCGGCATACCCGAAGATCTTGCCGTCGCTGCGGTGCTGTTGCAGGTCGATCAACACCAGGCCGAGGGTCGGAATGATCTTTTCGCGCCAGACGAACAGGTACAGTTGATCGGCAATCTTGTAGGCGTGGCAGCGGTCGGTATCGCACAGGCCTTGCTCGACGCCCTTGAGGCACTGCCAGGCATAGAACTGATCGTTCAGATAGACGTGTTCGTACACTTCGCTGGGGCTGTAGCGATACAGGTTGCGCAGGCCCGTCAGTTCCTGGGTGGGCCCGTGGGGGCACAGGCCTGCCTGCCAGGGCTGATCCAGGCTGCCGTGCAGGAACTCCACTTCAACCGAGGTCAGGGCCTTGCCGGCCAGGGCGCGACTGTACAAACCTTCTTCGGTTTGCGCGCGGTCCGGCAGGCGGCCGATCACGGCGGTGAACGACGACGTGGTGGTATCCAGCACCAGGCTGATCGACCAGGCCTGAGTGGCTTCGTGCTTGATGAAATCGACCAGATACAGGCCGGGGCGCACGGACGTGGCGCGGTACACGGCCGAGCCGCTGGAATGACCGTCGGCGGCGTTCCAGTGCAGGGCCTCGGTGTCAAAACGATGTTCGATCTGCCAGCCGTTGGCGAAGTTCAGCATGAAGGTCCTGCCGCTGAGGTCGGCAAGGTTGGGCAGGATAAATGCGTCGGGGGCAAAACCGTCGGCGAGGGCGCCTACGGTGATCCAGTTGGAGGGTGTGGCCATTGCATGACTCCGGTTGATGGAATAGACAACCCGGATCATGCGGTGGCGCGCGAGGCTCGCCTATCAACCGAAGGGTTGAGGCGGCTTAGAGAAACAGCGCGGCGACCAGTTCGGTACGGCTGCTGACGCCCGTCTTGCGGAACAGGTGGATCAGGTGGGTCTTGATGGTGGGCAGGCCGACATCCAGCTCCAGGGCCAGTTGCTTGTTGCTCGCGCCCTGACGCAACAACCAGGCAATCTGGCGCTCCTTGGGCGTGAGCCCGGCCAGTGCATCGTCGCAGGGTTGCATATTGGCCACCGCCATTTGCAACAAGGCCTGCAAGGCGTTGAGCTGAGTCAGTTGGTCGGTGGTGAACACCCCTTGCTCCGCCGTGCGCAGCAAGGAGATAGCCGCCTGAGGCTGGTCGGCGCGATGGGCGACGATCTCCACCACATCGACCACGCCGTAGCGTTGCAGGAAGTCTTGATAGCGGCGGCTGTCACGTAGCGGCTGGCGGGCCATGGCGAAAACCAGCGGTACCACCGCCAGCCCGCTGGACAGGCAATTGCGCGGTTGCAACGGGTCGAATTGGCGGTAGTTGTCGAGGTAGTCGCGATGCATCTCACCGCTCATGCCTTGCAGCCTGAAATCATGCGCTTGCAGCTGGCGGTCGACGCAATAGAACGCTGCCTGGCTGGCGGGCACCAGTTGAGTGAACGCCTTCAGGCAATGGCCGGCGACTTCCTGAGCGGGGATGGCGTGCATGGTCGGTCACCTGGTTGGAAGAAACGCTGCCGGCCGAAGCCGGCAGAGGGGGGCGATCAGGCTACCGCGAAATAGTGCTTCACAAAACTCTCGCTTACCACCTCCCACAGCACCGGCGTGCCCTTGGTCACGAACCAGCTGTCGCCGGCCTTGTAGCGGGTGCTCTGGCCGGTGCTTTCGTCGGTCAAGACCACTTCGCCGGTGACCACCGTGGCTTGCTCGGCGAACGGGTAGGTCATCCGGAACTTGCCTTGGGTGGTGCCGAAATAGGCGCTGCTGACGGGGTCGGTGGGGGCACCGAAGGTCATTTTGCCAAAGGCCTTGACCTCACCTTCGAGGATCTCGGAGCCCAGGTCGGCAACCGTGCCCCAGGCATCCAGGTCCGACAGTTGGACATCTTTCTTGAGGGTGGTAACGGGCATGGCGGTTCTCCTGTGAATGAAAAAGGGGGCTTAACGGCTAATGCCGGTCAGTCAAGAGATAGATCGGGCAAACAGTCACCTGTGGAAAGCGGCTTGTTGTGGCGAGCGGGCTTGCTGTGGCGAGCGGGCTTGCCCCGCGTTGGGGCGCGTAGCGGCCCTAAAACCAGTCTCCCGGTTCTACCAGAAGAAATGCGGCGGCCTTATTGGGGCTGCTTCGCAGCCCAACGCGGGGCAAGCCCGCTCGCCACAACAAGTCCGCTTGCCACAGTTACAGTGTTCCTCCTTGACTGACGGGCATCAGGCTCAACGGCGACCGTTGAAATAGCCTGATAGTTGATGAAGGCTTTTGCCGGCTGTCAGCAGCAACGGGCGTATGTGGTCCTTGCCCAGAATCTGCGCATGCTTGACCGAGCTGATCAGGTCGTAGCGCGAAGAGCCTTCGCTCATGCCTTCGGCCAATACCTTGCAGATGATGTGGCTGGGGGTGACCCCGAAGCCTGCGTAGCCCTGCACATAAAAGGCATTGGGGCGCCCGCTGAGCGTGCCGATCTGCGGGAACAAGTTGGCCCCGGTCGCCATCGGCCCGCCCCACGCCAGGTCGATTTTCACGTCCTTGAGGTACGGGAAAATCTTCAGCATCAGGTTGCGGTTCCAGGCTTTGAGGTCCAGCGGAATGTGCTCGACAAAAGGCGTGGCGGCACCAAACAGCAGGCGGTTTTCGTTGGTGACCCGGTAATAGTCGATCACCGGTCGAATGTCGCTGTAGGCGCCGCGTATCGGGCTGATGCGGCGGATCATCTCGTCCGACAGCGGTTCGGTCATCAACTGGAAGGCGTAGGTGTTTAAGGTGGTCTTGTGCAGCTCGGGTTCCAGTTTGTTGAGGAAGCTGTCGCAGGCCCACAACAATTTGGAGGCTTTCACCGAGCCCCGGCCTGTGCGCACGGTGATGCGCTCGCCATAGCTGACTTCCAGGGCCGGGCTGTGTTCATAGATACGCACGCCGTGTCCGACCAGCGCCTTGGCTTCGCCCAGCAACAGATTCAGTGAGTGAACATGCCCGCCGCCCATGTGCAACAGCGCGCTGCTATAGGCGTCGGAACCGATGATCTGCTTGACCTCGGACCCCGCCATAAAGCGGATTTCGTCCTGGGTATTGATCGACTTGAAGTCCTTCTCCCAGGCGCGCAGGGTTTTTTCCTGGCGGGCGTTGAAGCCCATGTAGCCATAGCCGTGGCAGAAGTCTGCGTCGATCGAGTACTTGGCGATGCGATCCTTGATGATGCCAGCACCCAGCTCGCTGATTTCAAAGATCTCGCGCAGCCCTTGCTCGCCCACCTGCTGCTTGATTTTCTCCAGGTCGTGGCCGATCCCCGCCATGATCTGGCCACCGTTGCGGCCCGTGCCGCCGAAGCCCAGGTAGCGGGCTTCCAGCACCACGATATTGGTGATGCCTTTTTCGGCGAGTTCGAGTGCGGTATTGATCCCCGAAAAACCACCGCCAATCACCACGACATCCGCTTCCACGTCCTGCTCGAGTGTGGGGAAGCTGAGGTTGTATTTCTTGGTCGCCGAATAATAGGTAGGCGTTTCAATATTGATCATGGCGCAGCCTGGAAAAGTGAAAGAAAACTCGCTGCAGAGCCGACGAGAGGCTCTGTTCCGCTCAGGTGCTATTAAGTCCCTTCCGAGCGGCAGATGTCTTGACGCTGTGTGCCGCCAGTCTTGACCGTGGCTGCCACCATCAACCATGAATCCGGCCTGGCAGTAAAGCTGCACACAGCAATCGATTGTCGATCGCTGACTGATTGCCCCCCCCTGTCCAAGTCGCGCAAACGTATTCACGATGCGAAGCGAGCCGCTCTCGCTCTCGCTCTCGCTCTCGCTCTTGATCTTGATCTTGATCTTGATCTCAAGCGCCCCGTTAAACCACGCTGGCCGCAATCCGATATTGATTTGGGGGGTAAACCGGCAGGGATGCCGGTTTAGCCGCCCCGCGCCATGGATGGCGCGTGGCGGCGGCCCCCCAAATCAATGTCGGATTGCGGGCACACCGAGCCTGAGCGAGGTGCCGAGTGGTGGGGCAAAGCGTTTTTGGTTACTTTTGGCGCTCTTCCAAAAGTGACCCGCTGTAAGAGCGGAACCCTAAGTAGCCGTTACCGCAGCAACGGATATGTACTCATTCCACTCCAACATCCTGGTCGGCCCCGAGGCCGCCATCGGGGGCAAGCCCCCTCCCACATTTAAGCCGAGGAGCATCAGTTAGATAGTCGTGGGCTCCCGAGCCGCCAAAGGTTCAGGGCCAGGCTGTAAGAGCGGAACCCTAAGTAGACGTTACCGCAGCAACGGATATGTACTCATTTCACTCCAACATCCTGGTCGGCCCCGAGGCCGCCATCGGGGGCAAGCCCCCTCCCA